>JBEKRW010000001.1:0-25334 GCA_049517595.1 Candidatus Cybelea sp.
CGCGTCGAAGCCTTCGGTCATCTGCCCAAAAACCGTATACTGCCCGTTGAGAAAAGCCGCATCGCCGAGGCAGATGTAAAACTGCGAACCGGCTGAGTCGGGACGGGAAGAACGTGCCATTGCGACGGTTCCCCGCACGTGTGGCCGCGCGTTGAATTCGGCTTTGAGATTGTAACCTGGCCCTCCCGTTCCATCGCCTTTGGGGTCGCCGCCTTGAACGACGAAACCGGGCTCGACTCGGTGGAACTTGAGACCGTCGTAAAATCCGGCATCGGCAAGTTTTATAAAGGCCGCACTGTGAAGCGGCGCGTCATCGGGAAAGAGCCGGAAGACGATGTCGCCACGTGGGGTGGTGATCCGCACTTGCGAGCGGTTCGCGCGTTCGGCGTACTCTGTCATTTCATCTGCTTGGGGCGGAAGTTGTGTCATGTGGTCTCCTTGGTTCGTGCGTTTGGCGCACGGTAGTAGCGAAAGACTGGCGAACGCGGAAAAAGTGTGGCTGCGCGGCCGAAGTAACGCTCGCTCACGAGCAGCCATTCCTTTCGCATGCGCAACTCGAGGCCCATGGGGCCGCCTCGATAGGTGCTGGTAACGACGGTGGTGCGGCCTTCTTTGTGCAGCCCGAGCACCGGGTATCTCGTCGTGCGGTTTACCCCGTCGGGGGAGGCTCTGTCCGAAGTTATCTCTCTCGGGCCGACGATGAAAGAACTTTCGCCTCCAGAAGCGTCCAGGCGCCGTTTATACTTTTCTGCTAGTTCCGGATCCTCGGCGAGACATCGTTGGAGTTGCGCGTAAGAGCCGCAGGCGTAGAGCTTCTTAAGGGTTTCCTTACCGAATGTGAGGTTCGCGACCTTGCGCGAAGCGGAGATTTCGTCCCGAATCCACTTTCCAAGGAACGGTGCAAGCTCCGGGGGACCAAAGGTCAGCAGCACGACACCGGGAGTTGCGCGCAGAATTCGGCGATCCGCGCTACGCCCTCGCGCACGCGTTCGGCCCGCGCGACCCAGCTCAGGCGCAGCCAACCTTCCATGGATTCGCCGAACGCGATGCCTGGAATTGCCACGACGTCGAAGCGCCCGATCAAAGCGTTTGCTGCCTCGAGTGACGACGTCCCTTTGGGCAATCGCACGCAAACGTAGAAGGCGCCCTCCGGATCGACGAACGGTAGGCTGCTGTCTTCGAGCACTTCGCGCATCAACGTGCGATGCTTGCGGTACCACGGCGCGTGCTCTTGCAGATTAGCCGGCGAGCGAAAGACTTCCAGCGCAACGTACTGTGCAAAGGTATCGGCGCACGAGACCGCCCAGGCATGCACTTTGATAGCTTGCTCCAAGAAGGCGGCGGGCCCGAGCATCCATCCCAGGCGTAGCCCGGTCAGCGCATTGCTCTTGCTCAAGGAGTTCGCAACGATCGTGTGCGGGTAGAGCCGCGCGAGATCGGCCGCACCGCCGACGAACATCTGCTCGCGATAGATCTCGTCGTGGATCAGCCAGATCGGTTCGCCCGGCAGCCGAGATAGCGCCTCGACGAGGATCTCGGCCGCATCGCGAGAGATGACGCGAGCCGTCGGATTGCAGGGCGAGCAGATCACGATCGCGCGCGTCCGTTCGCCGATCGCCGCGATGATTCGCTCGGGATCGAACTCGAAGTCGTCGTCATCGCTCATCGAGACCGTCTGCACCGCGATGCCTTCGAGCGTGGCCATCTTTACGTAGGATGGAAAGGCCGGCTCCACGACCAGCAGCTCGTCACGCGACGGATCCAGCAGGGTTTTGAGCGTCACGTACATCGCCTCTTGCGAGCCGATCGTGATGCAGACGTTCTCGGCGCAGTCCATTGCGGGATACGCATAATGCCGCGCGATTAACTCGCGCAGCTCGAGATCGCCGGCATTGGGCGTGTACTTCACCCCGTTCTCCCGCACGCGTTCGAGCGCGCGCTCAAAATACTCGATGCGAGGCAGCAGCGTCGGCTCGCCGAGCCCCAAATCGATCGAGGTCGGGCGCTTCTGAGCAGCGAGCTGCCGAATGAGCGAGGGGGCAATTTCGGGAACGCGCGGATTCATACGGCGACGTCGTACTCGCGCAGCGCGGAGTTGAGCGAAGTCTTCAGATCGGTCGATTCGTTTCGAGTCCCAACGATAAGCGCACACGGCGTTGCGAACTCGCCGGCCGGAAACTGCTTGGGCACTGTTCCGGGGATCACGACGGCGCGGGCCGGAATGCGGCCTTT
The DNA here is from genome assembly GCA_049517595.1 of Candidatus Cybelea sp. Lineage (GTDB taxonomy): Bacteria > Vulcanimicrobiota > Vulcanimicrobiia > Vulcanimicrobiales > Vulcanimicrobiaceae > Cybelea. The sequence goes on from JBEKRW010000001.1 coordinate 2,233, forward strand.
GCTGCGAACCGGTTCCTCGCCGCGCACGTCGACGATCGGCGTGCTGGCCGTCACGACGACCCCAGCCCCAAGAACGGCCTCGCGCTCGACGCGCACGCCCTCCACCACGACGCAGCGCGAACCGATGAATGCGCCATCCTCGACTATGACGGGCGTGGCTTGCGGCGGCTCGAGAACCCCGCCGATCCCGACACCCCCCGAGAGGTGGACGCCCTTGCCGATCTGGGCACAGGAACCGACGGTCGCCCAGGTATCTATCATGCTACCTTCGTCGACATAGGCACCGATATTAACGTATCCGGGCATCAGGATAACGTTACGCCCAAGGAAACTCCCGTAGCGTGCGACGCCGGGCGGCACGCAGCGCACGCCCAGCTTCTTATAGTTCTGTTTCACCGGGAGCTTATCGTAGTAGGCGAGCGCATCGCCGGGATTGTTGATCCAGTCGTTGGAGCGGCGCTGGAAATAGAGCAGGATTGCTTGCTTCACCCAAACGTTGGTTACCCAATCGTCGTCGCGGGGCTCGGCCACTCGCAGGCGCCCCGCGTCGAGCATTTCGATTACCCGGTCGACGGCGCGCCCCTCGCGGCCGCGCACGTCGCCGTCCCCCTGCGCCAGCGCCGAAATCCGTGTTTTGAGTTCGTCCTTCGTCACCGTAGCGGAGCTACGGCGCCAGGGAAGCGCGCCCCCGCCTCGCATTATCATAAGCCACCACGGGAAAGGAGTAGTCGTGCCGAACTCGCCAGCCGACGAGCAGCGAATCAATGCAATCCGTTTCTTGGCCGTCGACGCGGTCCAAAAGGCGAACTCGGGCCATCCTGGCATGCCGATGGGTGCGGCAGCGATGGCCTACACACTGTGGACCCGCCACCTGCGGTTCAACCCGCAAGACCCGCACTGGCTCAACCGCGACCGGTTCGTCCTCTCGGCCGGGCACGGGTCGATGCTACTTTACGCGCTCCTGTATCTCACCGGCTACGACTTGACGCTCGACGACATCAAGCACTTTCGACAACTCGGAAGCAAGACGCCCGGACACCCCGAGGCGGAGCGCACTCCGGGTGTCGAGGCGACGACCGGGCCGCTGGGGCAAGGAGTCGGCAACGTAGTTGGGCTGGCGATCGCCGAGGCGCATTTGGGCGCGGTCAACAACCGCGAGGACCAAGCCATTGTCGATCACTACACCTATTGCATCTGCGGCGACGGCGACCTGATGGAAGGCATTAGCCAAGAAGCGCTTTCGCTTGCCGGCCACCTCAAGCTCGGCAAACTCATCGTCCTCTACGACGACAACCTGGTTTCGCTCGCCGGTCCGACGGACGTCACGCTGACCGACGACCCTATCGCGCGCTTCGATGCCAGCGGCTGGCACACGCAGTTGGTTCCAATCGATAAGGGCAACGACGTCGCGACGATCGACCAAGCCATAGAAGTTGCGAAAAATGTGACGGACCGGCCGTCGTTCATCGCGGTCCGCACGCACATCGGCTACGGCTCGCCGCGGCAAGACAACTTCTTGGCCCACGGCGAAGCGCTCGGGCCCGAGAACGTGCGCAAGTCGAAGGAAGAGCTGGGCTGGCCGCTCGAGCCCGACTTCTACGTGCCCGACGACGTGCTGGCATTCTATCGGCAAGTGGGCGAGAAGGGGGCAGAGCTGGAGCGCGCCTGGAGCGAGACCTACGACGCTTGGAAGCGCGCGAACCCACCGCTGGCGGCAACCCTCGAACGGGCGCTGCGCGACGAGATTCCCAGCGATCTGCCCTGGCCGGTTTTTAATGCCGAGAACGGCAGCGTCGCGACGCGCGATGCGGGCGGCGCGGTGATGAATGCGATTGCGACGAGCTTACCCGAACTCGTCGGCGGCTCGGCCGATCTCGACCCATCGACCAAGACCTATCTCAAAAACTGCGGCGATTTCGAGCCGGGAAACTACGGCGGGCGCAACATTCACTACGGCGTACGCGAGCATACGATGGCGGCGTGCACCAACGGCATCGCGGTGCACGGGGGCCTGCTCCCATTTGCCGCCACGTTCTTCAACTTCGTCGACTATCTCAAACCCGCGCTGCGGTTAGGCTGCCTGACCGGCATTCGCTCGATTTACGTCTTTACGCACGATTCGGTCTTCCTCGGAGAGGATGGCCCCACGCACGAGCCGATCGAGCAGCTCGCGGCGTTGCGGGCCACGCCGAACTGCTTCGTCGTGCGCCCGGCCGACTCGCTCGAAACGCTCGAAGCGTGGAAGCTCGCGATCGCGAGCAAGGGCGCGCCGTGGGTGCTGGTTCTCACGCGCCAAAAGCTTCCGTTCCTCGGCGCGCGCGATGCGGAAGTCAGCCGCGGCGCTTACGTTCTGTCCGACGCCGGCGGCGGTAAACCCGATCTCGTTCTGATCGCGACGGGCTCCGAAGTCTGGCTTGCGGTCGACTCCGCAAAGATTCTGGAAGCCAAAGGGGTCCGCGTGCGCGTCGTCTCGATGCCGTGCTGGGAGCTGTTCGACGCGCAGCCGCAATCGTACCGGGACGAGGTGCTGCCTCCGTCGATCGCGGCGCGCATGTCAATCGAAGCGGGCGCGACGCTGGGATGGGCTAAGTATGTCGGCGATCGCGGGTTCGCATTCGGGATCGACCGCTTCGGCGCATCCGCGCCGTTCGCCGACGTCGCGCGGTACTTTGGATTCACGCCGGAAAACGTCGCCAACGTCGCCCTCGAAAAGTTCGCACTCGCCGTTCGTTAGGAGAGACCGATGAAGAACCAGATCCAGCAACTGCTCGACGACGGGCAGAGCGTTTGGCTCGACAACCTTCGCCGCAGCATGTTCGCGTCGGGCGAACTGAAACGGATGATCGATCAGGGCCTGCGCGGCATGACGAGCAATCCGACGATCTTCGAAAAGGCGATCGGCGCCGGCAGCGACTACGACGAGCAGCTCGGCCAACTAATCGGCTCGGAGAAAAGCGCCGACGCGCTCTTCTGGGACCTGGCCATTCAAGATATTCAGAGCGCGTGCGATGCGTTCGCTCCGGTCTTTGAGTCATCGAAAGGGAACGACGGCTTCGTCAGCCTCGAGGTCTCTCCGCTGCTGGCCAACGACACGGCCGGCACGATTGCGATGGTGGAAGAGCTATGGGGACGCGTCAAGCGTCCGAACGTGATGATCAAGATTCCGGGGACCAAGGCGGGTTTACCGGCGATCGAAGAGTCCATCTACCGCGGTTACAGCATCAACGTAACGCTGATTTTTTCCATCGAGATGTACGAGCGTGCCGCGCTCGCCTACGTCAAAGGCTTGCAGCGCCGCGTCGCCGAGGGCAAACCGATCGACCGGATCCGGTCGGTCAACTCGGTCTTCGTCAGCCGCATCGACACCGCCGTCGACAAGCTCTTGCAAGATCGGATCGGTAAGGGCGAAAAGCTCGAACACCTGCTGGGGAAGACCGGCATTGCCAATCTCAAGCTCACCTACCAGAAGTTCAAAGAGATTTTCTACGGCGATGAGTTCGCGCCAATCAAAGCGAAGGGGGGCGCGGTTCAGCGCCCGCTCTGGGCTTCGACCTCGACGAAGAACCCGCACTATCCCGACCTGATGTACGTCGAGACCGTCGTCGGTCCCGACACGGTCAACACGATGCCGCCCGCGACGCTCGAGGCGCTCCTCGATCATGGAACGGTTGTCGCCGACACCGTTGAGAGCAACCTCGGCGCCGCCAACGATCTGATGCGCGCGCTTCAGGAGGCTAAGATCTCGCTCTTCGACGTGACGCACGATCTGCAAGTCGACGGCGTCACGCTCTTCTGCGATTCGTTCGCGGCGCTCCTCGGCGCGATCGTCTATAAGCAGAAGCTGCTCGAGTCGGGCGGCGCAGAGCGCGTGCAGCTCACCTTAGGCGCGTCAAACCCGAGCTACGACGGGGCGCTCGAGGCGCTGGCATCGGCCGATTTCCTAAAACGAATTTGGGCGCGCGACGCAACGCTGTGGTCGACGCAGCCCGACGACATCGCGATCATCAAGAAATCGCTGGGATGGCTCGACATCCAACAGCGCATGCTCGAAGACGTCCCCGGCCTGCGCTCGTTTGCAAAAGATGCAAAGGAGCACTTTGATTTTGCGGTGGTCTGCGGCATGGGCGGAAGCTCGCTGGCTCCCGACATTCTCGCCGACACCTTCGGGCGTTGCGACGGCTACCCGCAGTTGTTCGTCCTCGATTCGACGTGTCCGCAACAGATCAAGGAGTTGGAAGAGAAAATCAACGTCGCCGAGACGCTCTTCATCATCTCCAGCAAGAGCGGCACGACCACCGAGCCCAACGCCTTCTACGCCTACTTTCACGAGAAAGTCAGCAAACAGGTGGGATCGGCGCAGGCCGGCCGCAACTTCGTCGCGATCACCGATCCCGGAACGTCGCTCGACAAAGAGGCCAAAGAAGAGTCCTTCCGCGACGACTTCAAAAACGACCCGAACATCGGCGGCCGCTACTCAGCACTCTCGTTCGTCGGCATTACGCCCTCAGCGGCTGCGGGATACGACATCAACCTGCTGCTCGATCGGGCGCTCGGCGCGATGCACGCCAACGATCGCACCGTCGATTCCCGCAGCGCCCCGGGCGTCCGTTTCGGGGCGGCGATCGGCGGCCTTGCGAAAGCCGGCCGCGACAAGCTGACCATCGTGACGCACCCGCAGGTCAAGGCTTTCGGCGCGTGGGCGGAACAGTTGATCGCCGAATCCACCGGCAAACTCGGACGCGGCATCGTGCCGGTCGAGGGCGAGCCGCTCGGCGAGCCCACGGATTATTCCGACGACCGCGTCTTCGCCTACGTCGGCGCCAATCTCGCCGACCCGCAGCCCGGCGTCGCCGATAAACTGCGCGCGCTCGAGGCAGCCGGTCATCCCGTGATCCGCTTGGAGATGAACGACGCCTACGACGTCGGCGAGCAGTTTTATCTTTGGGAGATCGCGGTCGCCGCGGCGGGCGTCATTCTCGGCATCAACGCCTTCGATCAACCCAACGTGCAAGAATCCAAGGATAATACCGTCGCCCTACTCGCCGAATACGCGCGCAACGGTAAGTTTGACGAGCCCGCGGCTAACGTAGAAAGCCCCGATTTTACCGTGACCTACCTCTCCGGGAGCCACGCCATTTCCGCGCAGAACGTGACGCAGGCGCTGGCGGGGCTTTTCGGGCAGTTGCGCTCGCACGATTACAATGCCATCACCGCCTATATCGCGCGCAATCCAACGCATGCCAAGCTTCTCGAGGAACTGCGCTTGAAGATCCGCGACGCGCGGCGCGTCGCGACGACCGTTGGCTTCGGCCCGCGCTTCCTCCATTCGACCGGGCAGCTCCACAAAGGCGGTCCCGATTCGTGCGTCGTGCTGCAGATCACCGCGGACGATCCCGACGATCCGATGATCCCCGGCATGAAGGTCGGCTTTCGCACGCTGCTCGCCGCGCAAGCGCTCGGTGATTGGATGTCGCTGGACAAACGCGGGCGCCGCGGCGTGCGCGTTCACCTTAAGGGCGCGGTCGAACCGGCGCTGCGCGCGCTGGTTGCCGCCGTTGACGACGCGCTCGCGGCGCGCGTCTAGCGCGAAAGGACGACTCAACACGATGCAACTTGGAATGGTCGGTCTGGGCAAGATGGGCAACTTCATGACGCAGCGCCTGATCGCGGGCGGTCATCAGGTCGTCGCGTACGACCGCGATCCGAAAGCGGTCGCAACCGCGGTGAGCGCGGGTGCAACCGGCGCGCAGAGCCTGTCGGACATGGTTGCCAAGTTGACGGCGTCGCCGAAGATCGCATGGGTCATGGTGCCGGCCGGCGCCCCGACCGACGAGACCATCACGCAGCTCGCCGACGCGATCGGCAGCGGCGGGATCATTATCGACGGCGGAAACACCAACTATAAGGAAGGCTTGAAGCTCTACGCCGATTGTAAAACTAAAGGCGTTTCGCTGATTGACGCCGGCACCAGCGGTGGGGTTTGGGGCTTGAAAGAGGGCTACTGCCTAATGGTCGGCGGCGACGAGCAGCAAGTGCGCACGTGCGAGCCGATCTTTCTCACGCTAGCGCCGCCCAAGGGGTACGCGCACGTCGGCCCCGCAGGTTCGGGGCACTTCTCCAAAATGGTTCACAACGGAATCGAGTACGGACTGCTGCAAGCCTACGGCGAGGGCTTCGAGATCCTAGAGAAGTCTGCATACGAGTACGATCTCGGCCAGCTTGCCGAGCTGTGGTGCCATGGCAGCGTCGTTCGCTCGTGGCTGCTCGAGTTATTGGTTCTGGCGTTTCGCGACGATCCGGGTTTGAAAGACATTCGCGGATACGTCGACGACACCGGAGAGGGCCGCTGGACCGTCGCCGCGGCCATCGACGAAAACGTTCCGGCGCCCGTCATCACGCTCTCCCTGCTCGCGCGCATGGCATCCCGCCAAGACGAATCGTTCAGCGCCAAGGTCGTTGCCGCGCTGCGCAATCAGTTCGGCGGCCATGCCGTCAAGGCCGAACCGAGTGCTTGAAGTAGCACCGGCTAATCCGCTGCGCACGGGCTTGCCCCAAGAAGGCATCACCACGCCGTGCAGCACGGTCTTCTTTGGCGCCAGCGGCGATCTCTTTAAACGAATGCTGCTGCCGGCGCTCTACTCCATGCATTTGCAGGGGATGCTTCCGGCCGCGTTTGCGCTGGTTGGTTTTTCGCGAACGGCCTTCGACGACAACGCTTTCCGCGACTATTGCCGCAAACAACTCGAACTTTTTATGCCGCAGGACAAGAAGCCGCAAGGCCCGCTTTGGGACGATTTCGCGAAGCGAATTAGTTACGTTACGGGCGACTTTACCGACAAGTCGCACTTCCTCGCACTCAAAGACCGCCTCGAAAAGAACGATGCCGAGTTCGGCACCGCCGGCAATCACCTCTTTTATCTGGCGACGCCGCCACCGGTCTTTCCCGAGATCATCAAACGTCTCAAGGAAGCCGGCCTGGACAAGGACGCTCACGGCTGGACGCGCGTCGTGGTGGAGAAGCCCTTCGGTACCGATCTCGAGTCGGCGCGAAAACTCCAGCAGACGATCGAAGCGGTCTTTCCCGAAAACGAGATTTACCGCATCGACCACTACCTCGGCAAGGAGCCGGTGCAGGACATCATCGCGCTGCGCTTCGCCAACACGATCTTCGAGCCGATCTGGAACCGCAACTACGTGCAAAACATCCAGATCACTTCGGCCGAGTCGCTGGGAGTCGAAGAGCGCGGAGGTTATTACGACAGCGCAGGCGCGCTGCGCGACATGATCCAAAATCACGTTATTAACCTGCTCGCGCTGGTGGCGATGGAGGCCCCGATCAGCTCGCACGCCGACGACATCCGCAACGAAAAGTACAAAGTGCTTTCGGCAATCCGGCCGCCGTCCCACGGCGACGTGTGGTCGGTCTCGGCGCGTGGGCAGTACGGCCCGGGAACGATCGACGGGACCGCGGTCATCGGATACAGGCGGGAGCATGACGTTGCACCGGACTCTAACACCGAGACCTTTGCGGCGGTCAAGCTCATGGTCGAGAGCTGGCGCTGGGCCGGCGTTCCCTTTTATCTGCGTTCCGGAAAGCGGCTGCCGCGCAAGGTCTCGGAGATTGCCGTGACGTTCAAGCCGATACCACATCGCTTCTACGGCGAAGCGACCGACAAAATCGATCCCAACGTGCTGGTGATCAAGATCGAGCCCGACGAAGGCATTTCGATGCGCTTCGAAGCCAAGGTTCCCGGCCCCAAGGACCATATCCGCAGCGTCTTCATGGACTTTAGCTACGGCACCGGTTTCGGCGTCGTGTCGCCGCCGGCTTACGAGCGGCTCATCGGCGACGCGATCCAGGGCGACCAGACGCTCTTCACGCGCTGGGACGCAGTCGAACGAGCCTGGGAGATCGTCACGCCGGTCTTGGAGGTTTGGCAGCATACCAAAGACTTCACGTTTCCGAACTACGCTGCCGGAAGCCAGGGGCCGCAGAGCGCGCAGCAACTCTTTCCCGACTGGCGCCGCATCTAGAGATGTCTTTCGGACTCGCTTTGCAGGAACTCGACGAACGCGCGCGAGAGCGAGGCGGCGGCGTTTACGTTGCTACGATGACGCTCGTCGTCTTCTTCGAGGACGCGGCGATTGGCGCGCTTGCACGCGACCGCATCCATACGCTGGCCGCAAAGCATCCGTCGCGCGTGATCCTCTTCGACGCTACGCAAAATGAGGGCGTGCATCACGTCGAAGGCGACGATTGGATCGAGCTGGGCGCCAACGGAAGCAATGCCGAAACCTTGCGCGGCGCCGCGAATGCCTTGCGCTTGTCCGAGGCCCCGGTAATCTTGCTGTGGATCGCCCCTGGAATCGGCGATGACGAGCGGTTTTGCGAGCTTTCGCGCGACGCGCGAACCGTCGTGTACAACAGTTCGCTGGTGGACGCCGGAAATGCCGCGCTGCGCCAACTCGTCGAATACGTCGAACGCCATCCGGAGTTGCCGCTGGCCGACATTGCCTACCTGCGCCTCGCGCCGTGGCAAGAGAGCGTGGCAATCCTCTTCGACGGCGAGGAATCCCAGGAGCTTGGGGATCTGACGCGCGTCGAGATCGCGTGCGGTTCCGATCCCGAGGGATTGTATCTCCTCGGATGGCTCGCGAGCCGCTTGAATTGGAAGCCCGGTTCGGCCGAAACGCTGACCGATGCCGACGGTAGAGCGATCGCCTTTGCGATTCGCCGTGAAGGAGAACCCCGGCGGATTGCGCGCGTCGCGTTGAGCTCGACGCACTCGACGTTCGTGGCCGAAGCAGACCCGCACGGCGAGATGATCAACCTAAGCGTTACCGGAGGGCACGCGAAGCCGCCGCGGCTTCGCGCCATCAACAACTCCGGCGTCGCGGCGCTGGTGGAGCGGGCGATCCTGTCGAGTCAGAACGATCGCGTGTTTCAAGCGTCGCTAGCGGCCGCGGGCGGCATCCTCGCGTTTGCTACGCCCTCGCCATGAACGATCGCGGCGAACTAGTGGTCTATGCCGATGCCGGCGCGGTTGCGCAAGCATTGGCAGACTCGTTCGTTGCGGCCGGTCTTGCCGCGATCGCAGAGCGCGGCGCATTTGCCGTAGCTCTCTCGGGCGGCAACACGCCGCGCGCCGCCTACGAACTGCTGGCGGCCGATCCGCTGCGTGCGAGCTTGCCGTGGAGCGACGTCTTCATCTACTTTGGCGACGAGCGCTGCGTGCCACCCGACGACGAGCGTTCCAACTACCGTATGGCGCGCGAAGCCTTCCTGGACGCGGTACCGAGTCCCAACCAGAACGTTGCGCGAATGCGAGGCGAAATCGACCCGGGGCTGGCGGCCAACGAGTACGCCTCGATTCTGCGCACCGCCCTGGGAGACAACCCGCGGTTCGACTTGGTTATGCTTGGGCTGGGTGAAGACGGGCACACCGCTTCGCTCTTTCCCGGAATCGCGCAGGACATCGAGGAGAATTCGCTGGTCGAAGCCGCGTACGCGCAATCGCAAGAGATGTGGCGCGTAAGCTTCACGCCAAAGCTGATTAATGCAGCGTGGCGCGTCGCGTTCGCCGTCGAAGGCGTTGCGAAGGCGCCCGCGTTGGCAGCCGTTATTGAAGGCCCGAGCGATCCGGCGACCTATCCCGCGCAACTCGTGCGACCGCGTTCGGGCGAGTTGACGTGGCTGGTCGATGAAGCCGCAGCGAGCCTGCTCGTCTCGAGGTCGCGCTGAAGCGACTGACCCTCACCGCCGACGATTTCGGGGTCGCAACGGAGGTGAACGAAGCCGTCGAGCTAGCGCATCGAAACGGCGTCTTACGTTCGGCGAGCCTAATGGTCGGCGCACCGGCGACGCAAGATGCGGTCGAACGCGCGCGTGCGCTTCCCTCGCTTGCCGTCGGGCTTCACGTCGTGTTGGTCAACGGCCGGCCGGTGCTCGAGCCGCAACACGTGCCCGACCTGGTCGATCGCAACGGCAACTTTCTAACCGAGCTGGTCCGTGCGGGGGTACGGTTCTTCTTCCGCCCGGGCGTTCGTAACCAGCTGGCCTCGGAGATTCGCGCGCAGTTCGATCGCTTCGCGCAGAGCTTAGGCATCGGGCGCGAATTCGGTCTTCATGCGATTCGTATTCCCTACGAGCCGTTCGGCGGTACGCGCAACATCGCGCCGTGGCGAGCGTTGATGCGCGCGCGGCGCGCCGGCGTCGTGTATAACGATTACGCGTTCGGCGTCACCGAGAAACTCTTCCACCCAGCGGTGCGAGCGTTCAGCGGTGCGGACGCCGGCACCGAGCGGTACCAGTGGAGCGGGGAGCTTGCCGCCCTCACGAGCGCCCATGTGCGCTCCGCGATCGAACGACTCGGCATTGCCCGCATCACGTATCGTGAGCTGGCGTCGTGCTGAGCGTTTCGCTCTTCTTCTTCGCCGTCAGCGTCATCGGCGCGATTTACCTCGCGACCGCGGCGCGCGCGCTCGCGAAGTTCATCCGCCGGCCATGCCCGCTGGCGACCGACTTCCTTCCGAGCGTTGCGATCCTCAAGCCGGTCGCTGGCCTCGAACCCGGACTCTACGAGAACCTGGCCTCATTCTGCGATCAGAATTATGCCGGATTGTACGAAGTCGTCTTCTGCTTGCACAAGCAGACCGATCCGGCTTTGCCGATTGTCGAGCGCGTCATCGCGGATTCGCCGGCTTGCCGGGCGCGCGTCGTCTTCGGTGAGAATCCGGACCTAAGCAATCCCAAGATCGCGAACCTTGCAAAGGACGGCGTGATAACCAACCGCGACGTCGTCGTGATTGCCGACAGCGACATTCGCGTGGGGCCAGAGTATCTGCGGGCGCTTGCCGCCGATTTTGAAAGCCAAGCCGTCGGCGCCGTAACCTGTCTCTACTCGGGAACTCCGGGAGACAATTTCATCTCTCGCCTTGGCGCGCTGGGCATCGACGACGGTTTCGCACCGTCGGTTTTGGTGGCGCAGCGGCTCGGAGAGCTACGCTTCTGTTTGGGCGCCACGATGGCCGTACGCGGAACGCTGCTCCCGGTTATCGGTGGCCTGACGGCACTGGGCAACACGTTTGCCGACGATCACGAACTCGGCAAGCTCGTGACGCGCAAAGGTTTCCGCGTACAGGTGTCGCGCTACGTCGTGACGACGACCGTTCCCGAGACGAAGTTTGGGGAGCTGTGGGCGCGCGAGCTGCGCTGGGCGCGCACGGAGTTCGAACTCGCAGGGGCCGGCTATGTATTCTCGTTTCTCATCTATGCGCTGCCGATGGCGCTCATTTACGTCGCCGTTTCGCGCAATGTGGGTGTGGGGTTGACCCTCCTGGGGATCGTCGCAGCGTTACGCTTGACGGTTCATATGCTTGCTGCCAAGGCGCTCGGCATCACCGGGCGCCACTATTTCTGGCTCATTCCGCTGCGGGATTTCATGAGCCTCGCAATTTGCGTGGCGAGCCTGTTCGGGCGCAGACGCACGTTTCGGTAGCCTTCGCACGCGCCGCCGTTCGCATCATTTAAAGCGTCACGGAGACAGGGTAAACACGCTCCCGCAGCCATGGGGGCATCTCTCGTGGGTTTTGCCCCCGGCCTCCGTTGTACCGTAGATCGTGCCATTTACGACGATCAGGTTCGCGACGGGTTTGCCTCCGTCGGTAGAGGTGCGAGCGAAACTGTGAAGCACGGTTTCCGATCCGGTAGTGCTTACGCTATAGGCGGTTCCGCAGCCATTGGGATACCCGCACTGACCGTCGCCACCCGCATAGGTTGTGCCATACAGCCTGCCCCGCACGTCGACCACGCCGGCCCCTGGGAGAGCACCATCACCATCTACGCTGCCGCCGAAAGCGTAGACCACCTTCTCTTTACCGTCGAGGCTTACGCGGTAGACGGTTCCGCAACCCCTGCTGCCGTGGCAGTCTCCACCGCCGCCGTATTCGGTCGTGCCATACAGGTTACCATCGACGTTGCGCAAGCTCGCTTGTGGGTGGCGTCCATCGGAGCCGGCGTTGAAACTGTACAGCACTTTCTCGGCCCCGGTCGTGCTCACGCGGTAGACGGTTCCGAATGCGTTCAATCCACCATTGTAGGTCGTGCCGTACAATATGCCCTTCACGTCGATTAAGGCCGCCTCGGGCTGCCCTCCATCTGTCCCGCCGGCGAAACCGTACACCACCTTCTCTTTGCCGGTCGTACTGATGCTGAAGACGGTGCCCGCACCCTGTGCGCCCCCGTAGAGGGTCGTACCGTAGAGCGTTCCGTTGACGTTGACAAGGCCCGCAACTGGGGTGTTACCGTCGCCCGAGCTGCCGAAGCTATGCAGCACGGTTTCCGTGCCGGTATTGGTGATCGCGAACACGGTTCCGATGCCGTTCGCGCCTCCGGATTCGGTCGTGCCGTAGAGCGTGCCGCTCACGTTGGTCAAACCCGCCTCGGGTTGATCCCCGTCGGAACCGCCCTCGAAACTGTACAGCACATTCTCTGTTCCGCTCGGGCTTAGGCTGAAAATGGTTCCAAACCCGGAGGTTCCGCCGTAAGCGGTTGTGCCGTAGAGCGTACCGTTCACGTCGATCAAAGGTGCTTCCGAGAACGACCCGTCCCCAGCAACGGGCCCAGCGAAGAAGTACAATACCTGGTAGCGCGGCGACGCGATCGCCGCGGCTTGCGTCATCGCAGTCGGCGCGCTAATCGGCGGCTGCATGTCATCCTGACCCTGCCGAAGGGCGCCGCACGCCGAGCAAATCGCGAGTGCGGCCAGAGAACCGGTGAACTTCACAAGAGGGGTCGTATTCATTGCGCTACTCCCCCCTTAGTATAACCGACCCTTGGCCAGGATTACCGCCTAACCGGGATCGCCTCGGAGCCCAGCGTCTTGAGGTTGACGCCGTTGTCGGTAAGAATCGTGCCCTCGACGCGCTGCAGCTCGACGACGGCCTTGTTGAGATCGGTCTGCGCTTCCAGTTCCGCACCGCGAGCTTGCGCCAACTCGACCTGGCGCTGCAAGACCAGAAACGTCGTCGAGTCGCCTCGATGGAACTTCCGAACCTCGCTGGCATAGACGGCTTCCGCAGCCGCCCGCGCCCGGCCCGTGCTGGAGAGCCGCGAGAGCGCGGACTGGTAGCTCTGCAGCACGTTGCGCGCCTCGCTTTCGATGCGCTGGTCGAGGCCTTGCCGCTGCAGGTCGGCTTGGTCTTGCTCTTGGCCGGCGATCTGCTTGAGACCGCGCGCGGTGTTGTTCTCGAGCGGAAAGTTCATGACGAAGGCAACGTTGAACTCCGGGTACGCGCCCGTCCACATATTGTGAAAGGCTTGCGTCATGTTGCCCTGAGACTGTGGCGGCGGCGTCGGACAGCTTAGGTTTGGGAGCGCGCAACCGAGCACTTCAAACTCCGGAACCGGCTGTAAGATGCCCGCAAAACCGTTGCTGAAGTATTGGACGACGAGATCGGCCTGGGGAAGCGCCTGGTTTTTCGCAAAAACCATGTCGAGATCGGCAATGCGGCGTTCGTCGACGACTTGCCGCACCTCAGGCCTTTGCTTTTCGGCCAAGGCGACGATCTCCGCGAGGTCTCCCGCCGTCGGCAACTGCTGCACGGGCGACGACGGTACCAGATTCGCGCTCCAGATCGGATCGCGGGAATCGGCCACGATCAGGCCCTTGAGCTGAGTCTGCAGTTCGGAGACGGCCTGGAGTGCCGAGAAGAGATCCGCCTGAAAGTTGGCGACCTGAGTCTCGGACTCGATCACGGTAATCCGCGCGACGGCCCCGCGTTTGGCGAGACGGACGACGCTCTGCTGCTGTAGGACCGCCTGATTGAGCGCGTCCTCTTGAATCGCGACGTTGCGCCAAGCCGCGACCAGGTCCCAGTACGCATCCTCGACTTGCGCGATCGTCGTCGAGGCATCGACCAGTGCCTGCGCCTCGTCTGAGTCGGCGCCGATCATCGCCAGCTTCAACTGATGTTTAATGGGATTCATTCCGGAGTTCTTGAGCAGCGGCTGGGTAACGGAGAGATTCAACGTGGCTTGGTAGTAGGGGTTGAACGAGTTGATGATGACGTTATTGTAGGTTCGCGTCTGCGTAATGCCGGCTCCCCACTGCAAGCCGTTGACCGTCTGGCCGCTCACTCCGGACTGAAAAGAGTATTGATGCTGGATGATGTTACCGGGGCCGCTGGTAGCGCAGGGATAGGGTGGGCCGACGAACGGACGGCACGTGTAGCCATACCCGAAGCTGCCCGGTCCGGCATAGAAGAGATTTTCCGGCGGGGTCACGGAGAAGTTCGACGAGGGCTCGACGTGCAGTTGTACGTCGAAGTTGCCTTTGTCCTGAACGATACGGTAGCGCGCAATCCGAACGTTCGAAGCGGAGATCGCCAACTCGGGATTCTTAACCAGCGCCATTCCGACCGCGTCTTGCAGCGTAATGCCGACAAACGGCCTCTGGGTAACGCCGATAATCCCGGGGCTGCTCGGCTCCGCCTCGGGCGCACGGTATCCGGGCGCAACCGTCGGTACCGAGGCGAAGCTCGGTGTCGGAATCGGCGTCGGAATCGTGGCATGCTGCGTGCCGGCCTGCGCGGAGATCGGCTCTCCCGGCAACGCCGCAAGTACGAGCGCGACGATCGCGACGACGGCCGGAAGCGCGCCTTTAGTGCGCAAGCGTCTGCGTGCCGAGCGTCTGCAGATTGACGCCGTTGGTGGTGAGGATCGTTCCGTCGACGCGCTGCAGCTCGACGACCGATTGATTGAGCTGCGTCTGCGAGCGGAGCTCCAAACCGCGCGCCTGCGCCAGGGTAACCTGGCGCTGGAGCACCAAGAACGTCGTCGATTCGCCGTTATGGAACTTTCGTACCTCACTTGCATAAACGGCCTCGGCAGCTTGACGCGATTTGCGCGCTGCGTTGAGCTTGGCCAGCGCCGACTGATAGCTTTGCAGTGCGTCGCGCGCTTCGGCGCCGATACGTTCGTCCACGCGTTGCAACAGAAGCGTCGCCTGCTTCTCCTCCTCGCTTGCAACGCCGCGCATGCCACGGGCGAGGTGGCCTTGGATTGGGTAACTAACGACGAGCGCCGTATTGAAGGTTGGGAAGTAGGCAGCCCACAGATTGTGATAGGCGAAGGCCATCTTCCCTTGCGTCTCCGGCGGCGGCGTCGGACACGTCGTCAAGCTCGCAGCGTTGGCGCATTCGCTGAGCAAGAAACCCGGGACCGGAGTAAGTAGGCCGGCGAAGCCGTTACTGAGGTACTGCACCTGCACGTCGGCCTGCGGCAACGACTGATTCGCGGCGAAGCTTGCGTCGATGTCGGCGGCGAGACGCTTGTCTTCGGCCTGGCGCACCTCCGGACGATTGCGCCGGCCTTCGGCAACGATCACCGCCAGATCGCCGGCACTTGGAAGCTGCTCCACCGACGTTGACGGCACGAGGTTAGCCGTCCAGATGGCATCGCCAGGATCCGCGACGACCAGACTCTTGAGTTGAACCTGAAGCTGCGAAACCGTTTGCAGCGCCGAAAAGACGTCGTCTTGAAAGTTCGAGACCTGCGTCTGCGACTCGACCGCTTCGATCGGGGCCAGCGCGCCGCGTTTTGCCAATCGAACGTTGCTCTGCTGCTGCGCGATCGCTTCCTCGAGCGCTTCCTCTTGAATCGCCACGTTGCGCCACGCCGCGACCAAATTCCAATAGGTCGTCTCGACCTGAGCGATCGTGCTCGAGGCGTCGATCAGTGCCTGCGCCGCCGAGGCGTCGGCATTGACGAAGGCGAGCTTGAGCTGCCGCTTCGTCGCGTTCATGCCGGCGTTCTTGAGCAGCGGCTGCGTGAGCGCGACGTTCAGCGACGCGATGTAATACGGATTGTAGGCATTAAAGACCGTGTTGTTATAGGTTCGGCTCTGCTGGATGCCGGCCTGATACGTCAGGCCGTTCTCCGTCTGCCCGCCGAGGCCGTACTGAAAGGCCGACTGGTGCTGGATGATGTTGCCGGGGCCACTCGTATAGATAGGACCGGGCGAGCCATAGGGCGCGGGCGAATATTTTCCCACTTGCCCGGGCCCAGCTTCGAATGCATTGTCGGGAGGCTGGACGGAGAAACTCGACGACGGCTTGAGCTGGAGCTGCACGTCGTAGGCGCCTTTCACCTCGACGATCGTGTAGCGCGCGATTCGCACGTTCGATGCGGAGACCGCGAGATTCGGATTCTTGAGCAGCGCCATCGCAATGGCGTCCTGCAGCGTGATGCCGACGAACGGTTGCTGAGTCACGCCGACGATCTGGCCCGTGCTAGGCGCGACTTGCGGCGCGCGATAGCCGGGAGCCACGCTCGGCACGACCGGGAACACGGGAGCCAGTTGCGCGACCGTACGCTGCACCGGCAGCACCGCGAGCACGACAGCCATAACGCCAACGATCGCCGGAAGGCTGCGAAGCTTCACGGTGTTGTGCCTAACGCTGAGGCCTCACTGCCCAGCGTCTGAACGTTGACGCCGTTGCTGGAAAGAATCGTACCCTCGACGCGCTGAATCTCGACGACGCTTTCGTTGAGCTGCGTCTGGGCCCGTAACTCGCTGCCGCGGGCCTGCGCGAGTTCGAGCTGACGCTGCAG
Organism: Candidatus Cybelea sp.; assembly: GCA_049517595.1. GTDB lineage: Bacteria > Vulcanimicrobiota > Vulcanimicrobiia > Vulcanimicrobiales > Vulcanimicrobiaceae > Cybelea. The sequence goes on from JBEKRW010000001.1 coordinate 18,845, forward strand.
CACGAGGAACGTTGTTGACGCGCCGTTGTGGAACTTGCGAAGCTCGCTCGCATAGACGGCGCCGGCGGATTCGCGCGCCTGGCGAGCGGCGCTTAGTTTCGAAAGCGCGGACTGGTAGCTTTGCAACGCATTGCGCGCTTCCGCGCCGATCCGCTCGTCAACGCCCTGCATGAGAACTCGCGCCTGCGTCGTCTCCTCGCTGGCCAGGCCCCGCAAACCGCGCGCGACGTGACCTTGGATCGGATAACCAACGATCAAGGCGATGTTGAAGGCCGGGAAGTAGGCGGCCCACATATTGTGATAGGCCCACGGCATCGAACCTTGGGTGTTGGGCGGCGGCGTGGGGCACTGGGAGAGCCCGAGGCCTCCACTACCACAATAGCCGGCTATGAATGCTGGAACCGGCGTCAGGATGCCCGCGAAGCCGTTGCTCTGATACTGAGGCGAAACGTCGGCTTGCGGCAGCGATTGATTCTTGGCGAAGACGACGTCGACGCCGGCTGCAAGCCGCCGATCCAGCGCCTGCCGAACTTCGGGCCGCTTCGCTTTGGCTTCGGCCACGACCGTCGAGAGATCGCTCGAGCTTGGAAGCTGCTCGACGGACGTCGACGGCACGAGGTTCGCGGCCCAGATTGGATCGCCGGCATGTGAAGCGACGAGGCTCTTGAGTTGGTTCTGGAGTTCGGAAACCGTTTGCAGCGCGCGGAAGACGTCGGTTTGGAAGTTGGCGACTTGCGTCTCCGACTCGACGGCATCGATCGCCGCAGCTGCGCCCCGCTTGACGAGACGTTCGTTGCTTTGCTGCTGCGCGATAGCCTCACGCAGCGCCTCTTCCTGAATGGCGACGTTCCGCCAGGCCGAGAGCAGATCCCAGTAGGTGCTTTCGACGTGGGAGATCGTGTTCGACGCATCGATGAGGGTCTGTGCCGTGGCCGCGTCGGCATTGATGAAGGCCAGCTTCAACTGGCGCTTCGTGGCGTTCATGCCGGCGTTCTTGAGCAGGGGCGCAGTGACGGCGAGGTTCAGCGACGCAAGATAGTACGGATTGTATGCGTTGAAGGTCGTGTTGTTATAAGTGCGGCTCTGCGTAATCCCCGCCTGGTACGAAGCGCCGTATTCCGTTTGTCCACTCAGCCCGTAGCCGGTCGTCGATTGATGCGCAATGATGTTGCCCGGCCCGGAGGTATAGATAGGCCCTGGAGTGTACTCGCCGACCTCGCCCGGCCCGGCTTGGAGGAAGTTCTGCGGCGGGTTGACCGAAAAGTTCGACTGCGGCTCCAGGTGCAGTGCTATGTCGTAGGCGCCCTTGACCTGCACGATGTTATAGCGCGCTACCCTGAAGTTCGATGCGGAGACCGCGAGTTGCGGGTTGTTCAGCAGCGACATCGCAATCGCGTCTTGCAGCGAGATCCCTACGAACGGCTGCTGCGTAACGCCGATGATCTGCGCGCCGCTCGGCGCCACTTGCGGCGCCCGATAGCCCGGAGCGACGCTGGGAACCGGTGGCTCGTCGAGTTGGGCGGAAGTTCGTTGTAGCGGCCAGACGGCGGTCGCCAAAGCCGCGACCGCAACCAGCGCCGATAATGGACGAGTTCGCATCACGTTACTCTGCCATCGCCACGCCGATGCGCGGCCGCCGAAGCAAGAGCACTAGCGGTGCCAGGCCGAGCGTGATCACCGCCGTCCAGCGCGACGTGTCGGCGTAGGATTGCACTGCCGATTGAGACTCGACGAGAACCGTCAGGCGCTGCATCGCGGCGCGGTTTTGCACGCCGCCTTGCGAGTTAACGTATCGTGCCGTCGGCCCGTGAGCCAGTGTTTGAGTTCCGGCAAGCCCGGTCTGGTAAATGGTGAAGCCGCGCACGAGGAGGGTAATCAGAATTGCGGCGGCGACGCTTCCGCCGATCTGGCGCGAAAGGTTGAAGAAGGCCGCCGTTGCCGGCACTTCCTTATCGGGCACGCTTCCAATGACGGCAACCGAGAGCGGCACGAAGATCTGTGAGAGCCCGATCCCGCTGACGATCAGCGGGAGGATCAGCGCGTGGAAATCCGATTGCGGCGTCGTGATGTTGGCGAGCATCCAGTTCGAGGCGGCCAGCAAAACGAAGCCGATCGCGGCCGAGAGACGGGGATCGATCAGGCCGCGCTGCGTCATGATGGCGGCGAACGGCGTGAACAGCATAACGGCGCCCGCGCGAATCATGACGGTCGCGCCCGAGAGCGTCGCCGTAAAGCCGAGCGAGTTGATGAGATATTGGGGTAAAATAATGATCGAGCCATAGAGGCTTACGCCGAGCACGGCGCCGAGCACGCTGCCGGCCGCAACTTGCCGCAGGCGCAAGACACGCAGATCCACGACGGGAATCTTCGAGCGCAGCGTCCACCACACGAATGTCGCTAGCCCCGCGATCGAAAAGAACGTAAACCATCGAATCCGCGCGTCGTCGTACCAGTCGTACTGCTGGCCGTTCTCGAGCACGAACTGCATCGAGCCCAAGCCGACGCACAACAGGATCAAGCCGACCCAATCGAGCTTGCGGTATTGGGGCTCGGCGGGGTTGCGCAGGAAGTTCCAAATGAGCGTCGCGGCGATGATTCCCACCGGAATGTTGATGAAAAAGATCCAATGCCAGTTCCAGTTGTCGGTAATCCAGCCACCGATAACCGGGCCTAGCGCCGGCCCGACGATCACGCCCATCGCGAAGACGCCCTGCGCCTTGCCCTGTTCTTTGATGCCGTAGGTGTCGCGCAAGATTGCTTGAGAGGTCGAGATCAGGCCGCCGCCGCCCAGGCCTTGAATCAGTCGCCAAAAGACGAGCTGACCGAAGCTGTTGGAAAGCCCGCACATCAGCGACGCGATCGTAAAGATGACGATCGAGCCGAAAAAGTACTGCCGCCGCCCAAACCGAGCCGCAAACCACGGATTGAGCGGAATCACGACGACGTTGGCGATGAGATAGGCCGTAACGATCCAGGCGCCGAGATCGACGCCGATTCCGAAGTTGCCTTGGATGTTCGGCAGCGAGACGTTAACGATCGTGACGTCGATGATTTCGAGCAGCGTTGCGGTGATGACCGCAATGCTGATGATGACCCGGCGCAGCCCATGCTCGACGACCGGGCTTTCGTAGGTGCTACGCATCATCTCCTTCGACTACGCTCAGGATGACAATTAGCGGATGTTGACGTAAGTTTCGACGCTCATCCCGGGCCGCAACGGCATGTCCGAACGCTCGTCGTCGACGTCGATGCGCACCGGAATTCGCTGGGTTACCTTGACGAAGTTGCCGCTCGCATTTTGAGCGGGTACGAGCGCGTACGTGTTCTCCGAGGCCGGATTGATCGAAGCGACGTGCCCGTGGAACGTTACGCCTTTATAGGCGTCGACGCGGACATCGACGGGCTGGCCGACCCGCATCTTGCCCATCTGCGTTTCTTTGTAGTTTGCGGTGATGTAGACCTTATGCGGAACGATCGTCATCAGCGTGTAGCCCGCACCGATCGTCTGCCCTACTTCGGCGCTCTTCTCGCCGATGTAGCCATCGGTCGATGCATAGATGCTCGTGTACTTGAGGCTCTGCTTGGCAAGATAGAGTTGCGCGCCGGCTGCCTCGACTTGACTGGGATCCGAGGCTTGCGCGAGCTTGCCTTCTGCAGTAGTAGCGCCGCCCGATGCGGCGCTCACGCCGGCGTCGGCAGCCGCGACTCGGTCTTGCGCAGCCAAGACGTTGGCCTGCGCCACGCTCACCTGGTCTTGCGCGCCGCGCAGCTGCGCGGCCGCACCGGCGCTCTGCGCGCGAACGGCATCGAGCTGTTGCGCGGCAACGTCGCCGGTTTTGACCAGGGAGTCTACGCGGTTAAAATCGGCTTGCGCCTTGTCGTAGGCCTGCTGCGCAGCCGGAACTTGCGCTTGCGCGGCGCGCAACTGCGCCTCGGCTTGAGTTACTCCCGCTTGGGCCATGGGAACCTGGGCCTGGGCGTTGGAGATTTGGCCGCTCGCCTGCGATACGCCACCCTGCCCCTGCTCGGTCGTAGAACGCTGATTCGCGACCGCGAGATCGTACTGTGCCTGCGCCGCGCGAAGTTTTGCAAGCTCGTCTTTGTCGTCGAGAACGATTAAGAGCTGCCCGCGCCGGACCGGCTGGTTCGTATCGACTAAGATCCGGTTGATGCGCTCGGGAATCTTGCTCGTTACCGCAACCTCGTCGGCCGCGACGTGCGCGTCGTCGGTGCCCTCATGCGAGAGCGAGTACGTCAGCCACGGAACGCCCCAAATCACCGCGACGACGATCGCGACCACGGCGACGACCGCGAAAATGATGCGCCTGCGCGGCCCGGAACGCGGTTCGTCCGCGACGCTTCCGGGACCGTTGGTCTTCTGGCCGGGTACCGTTTTTTGATCTACCTCTCGCGTATCCATTACGAGTTCCTTACCCCATTGAGAAAAACGTCAATGTAAAATCGAAGCGCGGCCTCGGGCTCGCCGCGGTGAAGTACTGAGTCGGGAAACTTCCTGCGCCCCAGCGCGTGCATGAAAACCAAGCCCAAGAACATCAGCGCGAGCTTCTCAGCCTCGCCACGTAGCTCGCCGGCTTCGATTCGGCGCGCCATGAACTCCGTCAAAATTGCTAAGATGGCGAGCTGAGGGCGCCAGGCCGTCTCGGCAAAGATATCCTTCTCATACTCTTGCTCGACCAGCGACCAGCGAATCATGTCGCCGAGCGCCTCGAAGCGGGCGAACATCAAGCGCGCGATCGTAAGCAGATCCTCCGCAAGATCCCCCGTCAGGCCGGCTGCGACGTCGGCCAGCAGCAAGTGCCCGCAGAAATGCTGCGCGCACGCAACTAAGAGCGCCTCTTTCGTGCCGAAGTGACGAAAAATCGTTGCCTCGTTGACGCCGGCGACGTCGGCAATCTCGCGCGTCGTCGCGCCTCGCTTGCCTTTGCGCCCGATTACGTCGCGCGCCGCCGTCAAGATTCGTTCGCGAGTCTCCTCCGGCGAGGCGGAGCGAACGCCATCAGGAATCTTCCGCGCCTCGATCATTGCGCTCCCGCTCCCGGGGCGCCGATGGGAACGTTGATTTGATACGTGCCGTAGACGGCTTCGGCCACCGCCCGCGCGTAGGGCATATGAATCGTTGCGTGCTGCTGCGCGAGCACCCAATAGTTGCCTTCCAGCCGGTACTGCTCCGACATCGTAATCTTGCCGCCGCTCGTGTAGTACCACTCCATCTGTGCCAGCGTATACGATAAGGCGTCGACGTAGGCCAGGGTGTGATCGAGGATGTCGCTATGAATCTTTTTTGTCATCCGCAGAACCAGCATCTCTCGACCGCCGAGGACGGTGGTTCCATCCAGCGTGATATTTTGATCGCGTTCCCAAGCCAGCGGATTGCCGACATCATTGAAGAGCCGTCCGAAGCTTCGCGCATAGCTCGGCATACGATCGAAGACGACCACGTATAGATCCGGCCGCTTGAAATACGATGTCCCGTCGAGCTTTGGGGCCAGAAACGGAAAGCTGAGCAGGCGGATGTCGACGTGAACCCGGGCTTGGTAACTCTTTACGGAGGGATTGCGCGCTGCCATCCGTTCGATCACGGTGCGCGCGTCCGGCTGCAGCGAGGGGGCGCCAGCGCCTGCCGGCGTGGCGCCCAGAACGGCCGCAAGGGAGGCGAAGGTTACCGGAAATACAATACTTTTCATACGCTCGCTTGGCTGCAAGTGAGTACTTGCACGCAAGATGCTACCATGTCGAGGCGGTGAATGCAAGTGCTTACACGCAGAGGCTTTCCGCGATGAGTGCCGCCTCGCTGCGAGCCCGCCGAGCTAGCGGCGACGCCTCGCCGACGTAGACCCGTCGGCCGTTCACAAAAGTTGCTTGAACCCACGCGTCCTGCCCGCGATACACCAGGGCGTTGCGCTCCGGCGACCAGGGGTCGATTTCAGAAGCATCGAGCACGACGTAGTCGGCCGTTCCTCCCTCGAGAAGGTCGCCGCCGTCAAGCGCCAGGGCCCGCGCGCCCTCGCTCGTGCCCATCGCGAAAGCCTCTCGGGCCCCCAATGCCGCGCCGTCCAGGTTTCGCAGCTTGGCAAGCAACGCGGCGGAGCGCATTTCGTCGATCAGCGATGGACGGATGTCGGCGTCGGTACCTAGGCCGATCGGCACGCCGAGCGAACGCAGCCCGACGACGTCGCAGATCCCGTCGCCGAGATACTGGTTCGTCATCGGATTATGCACGACGCGCGCACCGGCGCGGGCGAGCATCTTCTTCTCAGGCTCCGAGAGATGAATTGCATGCACGGCCACGGTGCGTCCGTTTAGCGCGCCTAGCTCCTCGAGGAGGGCGATCGGTGTCGCTCCAAAGCGCGCGAGCGTCTCTTGGCCTTCGTAGGGCGCTTCGGCGATATGAATGTGGAGCATGCAGTCGAAGCGCTGCGAGAACGCGGCCGCGTCGCGAATCATCTCCGGCGATGCGGCGTGCAGCGAG
>JBEKRW010000002.1:0-24271 GCA_049517595.1 Candidatus Cybelea sp.
GATCGGATGCGAGATGGCGCGATCGAGCATCACTTCGACGTTGAAGCCGTGGCCGGTTTGACCAGCGGCCCACAACGCGCCCGCGAGCGCCTGACCGTTCTTGGGATCGGGACTCGGCACGGGAGGCAAAGGAATGCCTTTGGCCTTGAAGATCTTCAACCAATCCGACACGACGAACTGAAAGACCGTGACGAAGTCGCCTACTTTCAACGAACCGAACTTCTTCGTGAGGAAAGCGGTCTCGGCGTCGCTCTTCGAGCCGGCCAAGGCCCTCACAAGCATCAAGGTCTTGAAGTTGCTCGGTCCGCCGCCGGCAATGATCGTCGAAAGCGCTACGGGAAGCGCCGGCTTGCCGACATAGACGCCTGGATCGGAGAAACGAGTGGGTTGATCGACGACCTGGGGCAGCCACTTCTGGGCCGCGTCGACGGGCATAGTGAACGCAATCGCGCAGGCCGTTGCAAGCGACGTAATCCAACGGGTCGGTAGCATTCCGCGAGACCTCTCTCTTTTATACGCATAGGCCCAAGCGCTCGTTTTGAACCTTGCGTGCCATACGCGAACCGTCTGTGCGCCGAACGAGACCATGCCTCGCTATTCGAGTCGTACGACCATCGTAACTGCGGCGCTTTGCTTCGCGCTGCCGCGAGGGAAGAACGACACGCAAGCCGGGCCGTTTTCAATGGTGGGGGCGACGGACTCGACCTAGCCATCGCAACTAACGGTTAGCGCTCCCGACTGCGGCGATGCCGAATTCGAGCGACAGCGACGGATAAGGCGCCAACTCACGCACCCGCGGAAGCTACTTTTCGTACGTTGCAAGTCACTCGCGGCGATGGGTGACCCATCCGCGCACGCGCTCGGGCTCGACGTGGTTTGCAAAGAAGAGCGCGAAGAGCATTGGATGTCGTGCGACGACCGGCCGCCTCTGCCAGACGTTTGAGCTCCCGCCGCTCATCAAGCCGTGCCAACTGTTACCCGAACTCGGCCGGCGCGCGAGCAGGGGCGCGGGCGCCGATTTTCGAAAAAGATGACTAAAGTCATCTTTAGGTGCCCTGCGCTGCTGGGAGGAGCAAGCTTGGTCCTGGATCGATCTCGTTTTTTGGCCGGTGCTGCAGCGACGCTCGGAGGCGGATCGCTGGCCGGGGCGGCCGGTGCTCAAACCCTCGTTGATTTGCCTTTCGTCAACGGGCGGCGTCCGCTCGTCGCGTTCCCACAGAAGCGTCCGCTTCTGCTCCTGACGCCCCGGCCGCCTCAACTCGAGACGCCCTTTGCGATTTTCGACGAGGGAGTGTTAACGCCGAACGACGCGTTCTTTGTGCGGTGGCATCTTGCGGATATTCAGATTTCGGTCGATGCGTCGATGCACCGAATCAAGGTGACCGGCGCCGTCCAAAGCGAGTTATCACTCTCACTCGACGATCTTGCAACGATGTCGGCGATCGAGATTACGGCCGTCAACGAATGCTCCGGGAACAGCCGCGGCTTCTTCACTCCTCGCGTTCCGGGCGGTCAGTGGGGTAACGGAGCCATGGGAAACGCGACTTGGACCGGCGTGCGTCTGCGCGACATTTTGTCGCGCGCCGGTTTACAGCGCAACGCAAAACAGGTTCAGTTTCAGGGGTTAGACGGGCCGGTGCTTCCCGAAACGCCCGCCTTTAAGAAAGCGCTCGACGTCGACGTCGCTCGCGGGGACGACGTGATCGTTGCGTACCTAATGAACGGTCAACCGATGCCGCTTCTCAACGGCTTTCCGGTTCGACTCATCGTGCCCGGCTGGTATGCAACGTACTGGGTGAAAATGCTGGCCGAAATTACGGTGTTGGACCACACCGACGACAACTTCTGGATGAAGACGGCGTATCGAATTCCGGATACGCCAACGGCGAGCGCCGTTCCGGGCGCGACGGGATTCGCAACCATTCCGATCAACAAACTAAACGTACGATCGTTCGTTACGAACATTGCAGACGGAGCGACCATTGGGGCCGGGTCGATACCGCTTCGCGGCATCGCCTTCGACGGGGGCAGCGGGGTGCGGCGAGTCGAGGTTTCGATCGATGGAGGACGGACTTGGCGCAATGCCACCCTCGAGCAAGACTACGGTAGGTATAGCTTTCGCCGCTGGAACGCCCGTTTTGATGCCGCGCCGGGAGTCTATGTCGTCGCCGTCCGAGCATCGTCCAATGACGGCGTCACGCAAAACGCAACGCCGATCTGGAATCCCGGAGGCTACATGCGCAACAGCATCGAGGCGTACAAGGTAACCGTCGCATGAAAAAGCTGTGGCTCGCACTCGCTGCGGCGTTGCCGGCGATCGGCGTGGGCGTCGCGATCGCCGCAAACCCCGCGCCGCCGCAAGGGACGGTCACCATCGAGATGCCGAGCGACACGGGAACGAGCTTTAAGCCCGGCCCCGGAGTCGAGACGGCGAAGCACTATTGCCTCACGTGCCATTCATCGGCGTACGTCTCGATTCAGCCCGGCCTGACGATCGCTCAATGGACCGCAGAGGTCAAGAAGATGAAGAACGCGTACGGGGCGCCCATCCCAGACGATCAGGTTTCGACGCTGGTTACCTATCTAGCTACTGAGTACGGATTATAGAAAGGAGTTCGCTCATGCGTTCCATCCACGTCGCGCTTTTCGCACTGTTTGCGGCGGTCGGCCTGACGGCTTTTGGACTTCAGTCCGCTAAAGCCACGACCGTTTCGCCGGCGACGAACTGGACCATTCACATCGACGCCCTCAAGCATTTCCCCGGCCATCCCGACGAGGTCGCGCATCATTGGTGCCGCGCGATCGGCAACGGGATGCTCGAGTGCCAAATCTACGCGAGCGACGATGCAAACGCCCCGCTCGTGGCGATTGAAACGATCGTTCCGACCGCCGTGTGGAAGACGTTCCCTCCGAGCGAACAGGCCCTGTGGCACTATCATCGCATCGAAATCCCGAAGGTCAGCGCAACTATGCCTGACGTAAGCGCCGCCGAGGCAAAGAGAGTCGTCGCATCGTTGATGGAAACCTACGGAAAAGTCTACATACTCTGGAACCCGGCAGTCTCAACGTACCCGGTCGGCCAACCGGCGGTCTATAGACTGCCCTAGCTTCCGCGAGCGCTAACCACCGGCAAGTTTAGTCGTTCGCCCCTGCTCCGCGAACCACGTCACGATTCGATCGCGATGGTCGCCTTGAATTTCCACGACACCGTTCTTTGCGGTGCCCCCGGTGCCCAAGTGGCGTTTGAGGGCCTTCGCGATCTCGTCGATCTCGCGTGGCTCCAATCCGGTCACGACGCTCATCGTTCCGGCGCGCCGTCGCTCGCGTAGGATGCGCACCACGCCGTCATCGGGAACGCGCCGAGTCACCGATGCCTCACGGGTTCCAATAGGTGACGCTGAAACTGCTGCCGTAAAAAGAGAGAAACGACGGTACGGCCTCATCTGAATCCTTGTGGCCCAAAATTGCCACCTGCACGCGCTTGCCGAAGGCCGCGATCGGTCCCGAAGTCGTGGCGTCGGTCGCAGCATTCGTGTCGGTCGCTCGAGTGAAGTCTTTGCCAAAACCCACGGACTCGAAGTCGGGGAGTCCGGAATAACCGTTCGATTCGGCAATCCATTCGGCGGACGCTCGTTTCGCTCGTGGCACCGCCGCACTGGTCCTGAAGTACTTTCCAGTCGTCAAGTCCACGATGGTCACGACAAAGTTCGAACCGTTGTAATGCACCTTTGCTTCCATTTCTTCACCGGGCGTTACCCGCATGTTTTCGATCGTCACTCCCTTTTCCGGCGCAAACTCATACCATGCGTACGTCACGAGTTCGACCCCATTGCATTGCGATTCCGTCCCAGTTTGCTCCACCGTGTCGTTGTCCCACCCATCGAGGCCCACCCAAAATGAGGCGGCTCCGTTGGGGTTCACCTTGCAGTTCGCGCTGGGGACCGTCCACGAGCCACGCACTTCCGTGAAGGCGTTGCCAACCACGGCGTAGCCGGCCCAGTTGTCGCTTTCGTAAATCCCGAGGTCGCTTCGTCGCCATTGGCTGGGAGCCGGCCCGATCAATCTCATCGGCGCGTGCGCAAGCGGCGACCGCGCGGCCTGCGATGCGAAAGCCGACGCCCTGGGTGCCTGCACCCGAGCGGAAGTGGCCACCAAGACTAATACTATTGCTAATCGAGCTGATCGTTGAGCGTTCATGAGTTGGACTCCTTAAGAGTCGACCGGTCGCCCTTCAGAGCACGAACTTCGTCGGAGGTACTTTGCGAACGCACGACGTGTCGGCCCTGATTAGCACCTCGAAGAACGACCTTGTGATGGCATACGCGCATGCGTTCGCGGATGCCGAAGGGCTGCCGAAGGCGACGTGCGCGATATTGGGGATCGTTACGACGACCGAGTTAGGAAGCTTCTTCGCGACGTACGAACCGAACGATGCGCCCGTTTGACCGTCGTACTGAGAGTTGATGACGAGTACGGGCAAGCGACTTTCGGTTGCCGCTCGAACCAACGAAGAGACCGCCGGCACGTTCCAGTCGCTGCAGTTCTCGCGCATGAAGGGCAAGGTTCCGTTTCGTAAGACGGACGCCGGGAACGTGGGAAAGGCGCGCCGTCCGGCTGCGATGACGCTCTGCTCCGTTTCGTATGGCACCCACTCGCCGCACGAGACGCCGTAGAACAGGCCGTTGCTCAGAACGCCGATACTGCCGGCGTCGATTCTCGGCGCCGCCCAGGTCGATGCGATCGGCGCCGGATCGCCGTCGGCGAGCGCATAGAGCGCTGCGGGAACCTTCGCCGCCAGATGCGTTCCCGGTGAGACGGTCCATTGCAGCAGCATGCCGCCGCTAATCTTGACGCTCACTTTGCCGGAATGGCCGGGGACCTGCACCGCGACGGTCTTCGGCGATGCTTCGTATTGGTTGACGAGCCGCCGGAACGTCGCGCCGACATCGCCATAGCGTTTACGGCACGGCGCTTGCTGTTGACAGGCTTTGAAAACGGCATTAATGCCCTCGCCGGCGCTGGTCCAGGCCGCGCCTCCGCCGGCGAGCGACGGGGGAAAGACGCCGTCGATGGCAACCGATCGAATTCCGCCGGGATGCTCGCGCAGGTACGTGAGCGCAAGATCGGTTCCGTACGATATGCCGTACACGTTCCATTTCGCAATATGCAGCGCGACGCGCAGATCGTCGAGGTCGGCGGCGCTCTCCAACGTGTTGTACGCGCCTAGGTCGGACGTCCGCGATGCGAGTTCTTTCCGGCACTCGACTGTCGCTACCGAGTACGCTTTTCCCGTCGCTGCGTCATCGTACGGCATGTTCAACGTTGCGGCTGGCCAACGGTCGACCGACGGGCACGCCAGCCGCGGTTCGGCGGTATAGGTGCCGCGCTGCGACATGAAAATCACGTCCCGATTGGCGTTCAGTTTGCCGGCCATGGCCATCGGTATCTCCGTAATTGCGTCGTCACCGGGGCCGCCCGCAAGCCAGACAATCGGGTCGCTCTTCTTTTGCGGCGATGCCGCCGCGACGATCGCCACGGAAAGCCGGATCTCCGGCGCGTTGGTACGGTGCCGGCTTTCGGGAACGATCAGCTGGCCGCAGCGCGCTTTTTTCAACTCGGCAATCGGCTGCGGCGGCGCCGGACACGGACCGGGAACGAAAACTGGCGTTGCCGAGAGTGCGCTCGTAGTTACGGAGGCGCTCGCTGGCGCTAGCAGGACGCAAACCGCGAAAGCCGGCCAGAGAAGGCGCAACTATCTTCCGCAGCCCGGCGGCTGATCTTCCCGCGGGAGCTCTGTGCACGGAATCGCCGCGGGCCGTCCCGCAAGCACGATGATCGCCGCGACGGTGTTGTTGAGTTGCACGGAGTGCCACAGAATCATGCCCGACATGTCGTCGTTCGGGCTCGTCCATTTCGGCGAGCAAATGATGTTGGGCGAAGCCCATCCGTGCCAAGTCACGCGAATCGGCGATCCCATGAATGGCGGCGGCGTCGGGCATATGAAACTGGGCCAGTCGTCGTCGTGTACGCCCTTGACGGCGACGAAGAAGCGAGTGACGAGGCTGCCTTGTATGTTGAATGACCTAGTGCCGTATGCGCTATAGATCGTGGCGGCTCCGTCCGAACGCACGGCGATTTCCCACGCGTGTCCATCGGTTGAGCCGTTAATGTAAGCGGTATCGAGCGGCGCCACACCTAGCAGCGCTGCGGCTGCCCACGCGACGAACGCCTGCACAGTAGTCGAACCCGTCAATGATACTTCTCGCTTGCCCATCACTATTGCCAGAGAGTCGAGGCCCAGCCGCTTTCGATGTTTTTGGCTACCCGACCTTCGCGATTTTGAAGACCGTGCGAAGATACCGCAGCGCTAAGGGATGTCTCGATTTGGTCGCTTAGGGCGCTTTAGTCGCGTCCCAACCTGCGAGCTACAAAATATGCGTTTTGTAAGCAATGAGTATGAGGTCGATAAGATCGCAATCGGGAAGAAAACGCCAGCGAAGACGTCAAAGTACGAATACAAGCAGCATGTTAAAAACTGCGAAATAGCACGGTATCCGCCGATATGCGGGTTCACTGAAATTGGCCTGAACGTCGGGCCATAGATTGTCGTCATTTAGAGTGTTGCAAAGCCTTGAATAAGAGAATCTTGGCCGAGGCCGATCCTCTAGAAGCGACAGTGCGTACGAAACCTCAGAAATAGCCAATTTTCCTTGCTGCAGCAGCCTTTGAGACAATTGTTCGTTCGCTAGCGTTCGCGCTTCACGCTAGCTTCCGCGCGAATTGTCGTAACTGCCGTGCGACTCAAGACCTTAGATATGCCGGCTGTCGTAGGCCCAATGCAGCAACGCTTGCCGCTGGCGGCGCCGGCAACCCAAATCACCGGGCAGGCAGTTTTTTCGAACGGCGGCGGCGTGGCGCGCGATGGCTCGCCAGCGGCGAATCTGGCGTTCGTCGTCGGTGCTGCGCCGCCCCATGTAGTACCGGCAGTACCACTGAAACCAGCCGCGCGGGTCCTGCGGATGGACCCAGCCTTTTCTCTGCCACTCCCGTAGCGGCTGCGATGCATTGACGCCGAAGTGGTTCAGCTCGGGATCGTGTCGTGCCGCGCAGAGTCTTGCTCGCGCGAACCACGACGCTGGAAACTCGTCGCGGCAATCCGTCATGTATTTGCCGCCGAAGACGCCGAGATGGAGCATCTCCTTCGGCGTGAGCTGCGGGGTAAAATTTGGTGCGAAATTCCGGCCGGCCGCCTCCGTACGGTAGTAGACGTAGCCGCGCTGCATCGTGTCGTTGACGACGACCCGAAGACTCCTCACGAGCCGTTGTAACACTTTGCGCCGCAATGTGGTTCCGGGCAGTGTGAAGATCCTAGTAACCGGCGCGACCGGGTACATTGGCGGCCGCCTCGTGCCCCGCTTACTCGAAGCCGGCCACTCCGTTCGGTGTCTCGCTCGAAACGCCGAGCGCCTCGCCGGCAGATTCTCCGACGCCGAGATCATCGAGGGCGATATCTTCGAGGAGCGCGCCCTGCGAGACGCCTGCGAAGGCGTCGATGCCGCCTATTACTTGGTGCATTCGATGAGCGATTCGACGCGGTTTGCCGAGCGCGACCGAGATGCGGCCGCACTGTTCGGCAGGTCTGCTCGCGAAGGCGGTGTCGGTCGCATCGTCTATCTGGGCGGATTGGGCGCGGACGACGCGACGCTTTCGCACCATCTGGCCAGCCGCCACGAAGTAGGCGCCGTCCTGCGGGCAAGCGGCGTCGAGATTATCGAGTTCCGTGCAGCTGTAATCATCGGGGCGGGAAGCGTCTCGTTCGAAATGATGCGCTATCTTACCGAGCGTTTGCCCGTGATGATAGCGCCACGCTGGGTGACGACCCGCTCGCAACCGATCGCCGTCAACGACGTCCTGCGCTATCTCGTCGCTGCGCTCGATCTTCCGCGTGGCGATTCGCGGATCTACGAGATCGGGGGCGCCGACGTCGTGACCTATCGCGACATGATGCTGCGGTACGCCGGCATGCGCAATCTCAAGCGCATGATCGTCATCGTTCCGTTCTTTACGCCGCGCCTTTCCTCGTACTGGGTCCACCTCGTGACTCCGGTTCCTGCGCGGCTTGCGCAGCCATTAATTTTGGGACTGCAGAACGAAGTAATCGTCCGCGATAGCGCTGCGAGGCGCGATTTCCCGCAAATCGAGCCGATCGACTTCAAGACCGCGGTCGCCAATGCGTTGGATCGTTACCGTACCAGCGGCCCCGAGACGACATGGTTCGACGCCTTCGACGTGCGCAGGCTTCCGGCCACGTTCACGGGCGCGCGCGACGGCATGCTGATCGATCGCCGAGAGCGCATTGCCAACGCGACGCCGCGACAAGTCGCAGCAGTCTTCACGCAGCTAGGCGGAACACACGGCTGGCTCTACGGCAACGCGCTATGGGAGTTGCGCGGCCTCTTGGACCGCGCGATCGGAGGCATCGGTTTGCGGCGTGGCCGGCGCAGCCCAACCGACCTGCGCGTCGGCGATGCCGTCGATTTTTGGCGCGTCGACGCTTTGGAACCCGACCACGTTCTGAGGCTGCGGGCCGAGATGAAGCTCCCGGGCAAGGCATGGCTGGAGTTCGACGCGGACCAGCTGAGCGACGGTCGAACGCGCCTAACGCAAACGGCGTTTTTCGAGCCGCGCGGATTGCTTGGATTTTTGTACTGGTATCTCATCTTTCCGCTTCACGGCCTCATCTTTAGCAAGATGGCCTCGCGGATCGCGGCTCTGGCCGAACAGGCTCCGACCTGATCAAATCGGCAACCCTCTATTACGAGCAAAGCGGCATTGCGTACCGTTCTATCGGCCAGCAGCTTCTCCACGAACAGGAGAAACTGCCGAAGATGTTCTTCCGTCAACGACGGAAGATTTGGCTCCCGATTCGTCGCCCTTGATTAGCGGTTCAAGTTGTGACCGATAGGCCTCGATCGAGGCGGTCGTACATCTGCCGGTTCAGGATGAAGTCCCGCACCGCTGAATCAAGCGCCTTTGTTGAACCCTTACGTTGCATTTCCATGACCCCAATATTGTAAAGGATGGGGACCCTGGATGCCGAGACCTAGACCGTCAAAAACTCAATCGGTGCCGACCATTTTAGGGCCGATCTAGAAGAATCTGTGGAGATGGGGGGACTCGAACCCCCGACCCCTTACATGCGAAGCAAGTGCTCTACCAGCTGAGCTACATCCCCATGCCCTTCGACTCCGCTCAGGGTGACGCGGGCGACGTGGAGGATTGTACGCGCCGGAGTAGGCACCTGTCAAAGTAAATGAGGAAACGCTCGCCGATTTTGCCCGCGGTATTGCTCGTATGCGCGGTGCTCGCCGGCGCGACCATACCGCTGCGAGCCGCTGTTCCGGCGCAAGTAGCAGTAAACCGTTGCAATAGCCAGACCGCCGACGACGCGTACGCGCGCGTTCGGGATCTTGACCACCACGCACCCAGCGGCAGCTCGAATGACCTGCTGCAACGGATCGGGGCGATTACCAGCCTGATCGCAACGCTCCGCGAAGAGCGCGACATACTCGACAGCATCTGTGCCAGCGACGCGGCGCGAGCGCCGCTTTTTGCCGAAATTGCTGCGACGACTGCATGGGCGCTCACGCTCGAATCCGACGTCGCCGCCAGGTTGAATGCGTCCTGTCCGGCTGCCGCCCAGGCGTTCCCCAAACTGATGCTCTCCGACGCCTGGCTTGCGATGGCGAACGTCGTCAACGAGTCGGGGGGCTCCGTGCCGGCGATCTTCAGCGGTGTGATCCCGAAGGTGCAGAGCCGCGCACAGGCGGTCGGCTTGACGCTGCCGTCCTGGGCGGATACTTCTGCCTACTGGCGTGATGGAGTCCACACTCAGGCCAAAGCCGCGGCGGCAACCTGCCCCTCGCCGACCCCTTCACCGTGAACCGGGATTTTTGCGAATAGTTCGCAAATGAGGTAGTCCATGGGGATTAGGGCCGACTATGTGACGCGGCCGCGAGAGTGGATCGCATCGATCCTCGCGCGCGAGCCCCGCTTTCTTTCGGCCGCGCAAATCCACCAGGGGCTCGAGCGCGACGGCGCGCGCGTCTCCCTTTCGACCGTCTATCGCACGCTCGATCGCCTGCAGGCAAAGGGCGACATTACGGCGCGCCCCGATGCCGACGGTGAAGTGACCTACATGCTCTGCGAACCGACTCGTCATCATCACCACGCGATCTGCCGCTCGTGCGGCCGCGTCCAAGACGTCGATTGTGCCGCGATGGAACAGTTCGCCGAGTCGCTGCGCGCGCACAACGGATTTGAGCTCGATGGCCACGCGATTGAGTTTTTCGGAAAATGCGGCGCCTGCCGGTAATCGCGGGCGCGCTTGCGCTCCTGTTCTTTGGGTGCGCGCATAAGACGCCCGTCGCCGTCACGCAGGCCGCGCCGCAGGGAAAGATTCGCGTGGCGACCACGATCTCGACGCTCAACTCGTTCGTGCAAGGGGTCGGCGGCGAGTACGTGAGCGTGAAGAACATCGTGCCGATTGGCGCGTCGCCGGAGACCTTCGCACCCGCGCCGCAGGACGTTGCGACGGTTGCCGATGCCGACGTATTGGTCGAAAACGGAGCCGGCCTCGAAACCTGGCTCGATCGCCTTCTGCGTGACGCCGGCAAGCCAAATCTTCACGTCGTCGTCTGCGCTCAAGGCTTGCCGGTCAAGAATCTCAATCCGCATCTATGGATGGACCCGGTATTCGCCAAACAGTACGTTGCGAAGATCCGCGATGCGCTGATCGCCGTCGATTCGGCACATAGCGACGCCTATCGCCGCAACGCGGCGAGTTACGACCGGCGGCTCGACGAGCTGATCGCCCACATCCGGGGGCAGATCGCTACCGTTCCGCCTTCGCATCGCTATATGATCGTTTTCCATAACGCCTGGCAGTACTATAACGACCGTTTCGGAATCACGACGCTTGGCTTCGTTGAGCGCAATCCTGGCCAAGAACCGAATCCGCAACAGATCGCGCAGCTGATCGATCTGGCCAAGCAGCATCACGTTCACGGCGTCTTCAGCGAACCTGAGTACAGCCCCAAGGTGTTATACGCCATCGCGCAAGGCGCGGGCATTACCGTCGTCGAGGACCTCTACGACGACTCCGTCGGTGCCGATCCGCGCGTCGCAAACTACATTGAGATGCTGACCTACGACACAAACGTCATCGTGCACGCGCTAAAGTGAAGAAAGACGCCGTGGTCGCGCGCGACTTGGACGTGCGCTACGACGATTTCATCGCGTTGGTGGGCGCGACGTTCGCGGTGCATTATGGAGAGGCGCTTGGCATCGTCGGCCCCAACGGTTCGGGAAAATCGACTCTGCTCAAGACGATTGCAGGTTTGTTGTTGCCATCCAGCGGCGAGTTGCGCGTGCTCGGCCAGCCGCCCCGCAAGCTTCCTCCCGGAACGATCGCTTACGTGCCGCAAGTCGAGGCCGTAGACTGGTCTTTCCCCGCGACGGTTTGGGACGTCGTCGCCATGGGCCGCTTCGCGCGGATGCATTTCTGGCAACGTTTCGACGCCGGCGATCGCGATGTCGTTCATCATGCCCTCAGCGTCGTAGGTATGGCCGATCTCGCCGGGCGACAGATCTCCAATCTCTCCGGCGGTCAACAGCAACGCGCCTTCGTGGCGCGCGCGCTTGCCCAAGAACCAAAGCTGCTGCTGCTTGACGAGCCGACGACTGGAGTAGATGCGGCAACCGAAGAGGCATTGCGCAAAATCGTTCGCGAGCTCGTCGCCGACGGGCTTCCGGTGCTCATGGCGACGCACGATCTCGATCGGGTCGACGATTGGTTCGATCGTCTGCTCGTTCTGGACCGCCGCGTCCTCGCTCTTGGAACGCCGCGAGAGGTCGTCGAGTCCGGCGCCTACAGCGCCATCCGCGAGCACACCCACACCCACGGACACTTGCGCCACGATCACGAGCCGCACGCCGCGCATGCCGCCCACCCGGAAATTCGCGCGTGACAATATTGTTGGAGCCGTTTCACTATGCGTTTATGCAGCGAGCCTTCGTTGCGGCGCTGGCCGTTGGGCTGCTCTGTTCGACGATGGGCACGTACGTCGTGCTGCGGAAGCTGTCGTTCATCGGTGACGGCATCGCGCACGCATCCTTCGCCGGAATCGTGATCGCGTATCTGCGGGGCGCGAACTTCTACATCGGAGCCGGCATCGTTGCCGTGCTTACCGCCGTGGGGATCGGGTTCGTCCATCGCCGGGGGCGCATATCGCTCGACACAACGATCGGCGTGCTCTTCACAGGCATGTTCGCCTTGGGCGTTTTCTTGATGAGCCAACAACGCAGCTATGCAGTCGACCTCCAGAGCTTTCTCTTCGGCGATATCCTCGCCGTCCAGCCGCAAGATCTGTGGTTGATACTCGGGCTGAGCATCGTGGTCGCCGTCACCGTTGCCGTGCTTTTCCGGGGCCTGCTCTACACGACGTTCGATCCGGTCGTCGCGCAAGCCAGCGGCATCAACTCGCCGGCCTACGAGTATGCGCTGCTCGTGATGTTGGCGCTCACCATCGTCGTCGCTCTGCAAGCGGTCGGCATCGTCCTGGTTGCGGCGCTGCTGGTTACGCCTGCGGCCGCCGCCTATCAACTAACATCGCGCTTTTCGCCGATGATGCTATTGGCCGCGCTCTTCGGTGCCGCGAGCACGGTGGGCGGGCTCTATCTTTCCTATTACGTTCGGGCTTCCAGCGGCGCCACGATCGTCTTGCTTGCGACGCTGCTCTTCTTTTTGGCAATCGGTCTTAAGCATCTGCGCCGCGCGTAACTTTCCAGGTTTCATCCTCTAGCGGTTCCAGGTAACCGCCGGCCGCAAGTGCGTCGAGTGCCTCTCGCAGCGCCGCGCGTTCGTTCTTATTCGGCATTCCGGCCCATTGCATTGCAAGTGCGTTGAGTTCGACCGTCGCACCGGGCACGAGCGCGTCGCGCAAAAACTGAGCCGGCAGTTTGATGCGCTCCATGCGCCGTGCCACCGGCTCGAGCGCTGCCTCGAAAGAAGTGGCCGGCGCTTTGCCATCCTGAGCAGCAATGTCATCCTTCGACAGGCTCAGGATGACAGGGGGGGTTGCGTCGGCTTTTTCCTTCGGGGTTAGGCGCGAAATAATGAAGCCGTCGGCGAGCGTTCCGAACCATTCGCCGAGTGCGGCGCCGGTGGTGTGCAGCGGCACGGCATTAACCACCGCGGAGCGACGCGCGATGCCACGCAAGATCGCGCGCGCGACGCGCTCCGGCGAGGCCGCCCGAACGTCGTTGGCACGTTCGATTCCCATGGCTTTGTGAAACTCGGTCGCGACCAGCCCGGGATCGACGTAGGTGACGGCAACCCCACGTTCGCGCAGTTCGCGTCGCAACTGAGTGGCCGCAGCTCGAACGGCGGCCTTGGCGAGCGCGTAGGCGCCGTAGTTGGGCAACGGCACGCGGGCGATTCCCGAGCCGATAAAGACGAGTTGCCCGTGACTAGCTTCGAGATGCGGCAGTGCGGCGCGAGAGATTCGCAACGGCGCCACGACGTGAGTTCGCCATTGCGCCTGGATTGCGGCGTCGGTCTGCTCGAGCAGCGCGCCAAGAGCGCCACCGCCCGCATTGTTGACGACGACGTCGATTCGCCCAAACGAGCTTAGCGTCGTAGCGACGATTCGCGCCGGTATATCGTCGGCGGTGACGTCGCCAACGAGCGAAACGACTTGACCGCCGCCGTCGCGAATCGATCGTGCGACCTCCTCGAGCCGCCCGGCGCGGCGCGCGAGGATCGCCACGCGATAACCGGCGCCGGCTGCGGCGCGAGCTAGCGCTGCGCCGATGCCGGAGCTGGCGCCGGTAACGATGAGAACGCGCTGATCGTCAGGCATAGTCTTCGCAGTACTGGCGGTATTCGTGCTCGATGCTCTGCGGAAGGGCCGCATAGTGCTCGCCTTCATCGGCAACCGGAGCCGGCGGAGGCACGATGACCTCGCGATTCTCGGCGGCGAGTTGTGCAAGCGTCTGCGCAGCCGGTTTTGCGGTGCCGCCGCTACGAACGATGCCGAAGCGCAGCTCGTGAGGGGCGCGATCGAATGGCGGCAGTTGCGCCAAGGCGAGATCGTAGTCGGCCCAGCACCACCAAAATGCGCCCAGCGCGCCGCGCGCGTGCAGCCGGTCGATCGCACCTCGTCCGTAAAGCGCCATCTCGGTCTCGTCTAAGCACGCAAAGCCGTTGACGCGATTGCTCGCCGGCGGACACTCCGGATTACCCAACTCGCTGAAGAGCACGGCCTTGCCGCTAAACGACGCTTGCAGTTGGCAGAGGAACGGTACGACATTGGTGTCGAGACGGTCGCGCGCGAACGTGCTATAGACCGAATAGCCGTGCATCGTTGGGAAGGCCCACGGAAGCGCGATGCTCGATGGCCGGAGATTGCGATCTCGCTCGAGGTCTTCGCCGTGCATGCCGCCGGTCACGCGGCCGCCCGAAGCGTCGATCAGAGTGTCGCTCAGCCGCAGGCTCCAGTCGGCGGCGTCTTGTGGTCGAGCCGGTTCGCGAAGATTGGAAAACTCGTTGCCGAGATCCCAGGCGAAGAGGGCCGGATGCTCGCGGACCCGTTCACCCACTCGCCGCGCAAAGAGCACTTGTGCTCGCAGCAGCTCGGGGTCGGCATAGAAATCACCGATCGAGCGATCGACCACAGCGCCGCGACTGATCGTACGGAAGCGCCCTTGGCTGGTTTCGCGTTCGAGCGTCCACGGCGGCAGCCAGTTCACGCCGCTCATATGGCCGCAGAAGAGCGTTGGCATCGCCTGCAGCCCGCTACCAGCGATGACGTCCATAACCGCATCGAAGCGGCGCAAGGCGCCGGCGTCCATCGCGTTGGGCTCCGGCTGGAATGTATCCCACATCAAGAAAAAGCGCACGACGTCGAGGCCGAGCGCCTTAATCCGCGCCATGTCTTCGCCGATCTCGTCCAGATCGAACCGCTGCCACATGTACATCGCGCTCTTGCGCGGCCAGTAGTTGATGCCGAGAAGAAAGCGCGACATGGCAGGCCCTTCGACTCCGCTCAGGATGACAACCTTGTCGTACCCGCGAAGGGCCTCGCTGTGGCAGGCACACCGATTGTCGGAATCATCATGGGCAGCCGTTCGGATTGGGAGACGATGTCGGCGGCGCGCGACACGCTCGACGAGCTGCAGATTCCCTGCGAGGTGCGTGTGGTCTCCGCGCATCGCATGCCCGACGAAATGTTCGAATACGCGGCATCAGCGTCAAAGCGCGGGCTGACCGCGATTATCGCGGGCGCCGGGGGGGCGGCGCATCTGCCGGGCATGACGGCGGCAAAAACGCTCGTCCCCGTGATCGGCGTTCCGATTCAGTCGTCTCGTGCCGGCGGTCTGGACTCGATGCTTTCGATCGTTCAGATGCCGGCTGGAGTTCCGGTCGCGACGATGGCTATCGGCGGCGCGGTGAACGCCGCGTTGTTTGCGGCGCGCATCGTGGCGCTCACCGACGCCGGTGTTGCGCGACGGCTTGCCGCTTACGTGGGCCGCATGCACGATGCGGCGGCCTCCAGCACGCTCGATTGAAATCAATTCAAACGATCGGCGTGATCGGCGGCGGGCAGCTCGGCCGCATGTTTGCGCTCGATGCAAAGCGGATGGGCTACGACGTCATCACGCTCGATCCGCACGAGCACTCTCCTTGCGGGCAGGTTGCCGACGACCAAATCGTCGCAGCCTACGAGGACCTTTCGGCGATCGAAGAGTTGGGCCGCCGCAGCGACGTCATCACCTACGAATTCGAGAACATCGATATCGGCTCGGTTCGCCATCTCGAGGCGCTGTCGTATCGCGTCTTGCCCGGAAGCAGCGTTCTGCACGTCACGCAGAACCGGCTGCGCGAGAAAGAGTTCGTGCGCGATGCCGGTCTTGCGACCACGCCGTTTTTGGCCGTGCGAAGCCTCGACGATCTCACACGCGCGGCCGAACGGATTGGCTTCCCGGCGGTGCTTAAGACGGTACGCGGCGGCTACGACGGCAAGGGACAGTGGGAGTCGGCGTCGATCGAGCAGGCTTGCGACGCGTTCGCGCAATCCGGCGGCACCGAGCTCATCTTCGAGGCAAAGGTTTCGCTGGCGTGTGAGTTGAGCGTGATTGCCACTCGCAACGCGCGCGACGAGCTCGTTGCCTATCCCGTGGCCGAAAACCGGCACGATCGCGGCATCCTCACGATGACGGTTGCACCGGCCCGCGTGAGCACGGCGACTGCGAACCAGGCGACGGAAATGGCCGCGGTCGTCGGGCGCAGGCTCGGGATCGTCGGCACCTACTGCGTGGAGTTCTTTCTTTCGACTGCCGGCGAGCTGCTCGTTAACGAGATCGCGCCGCGCCCGCACAACAGCGGCCACTACACGATCGACGTGACGCCGTGTTCGCAATACGAGCAGCAGGTTCGCGCGATCTGCGATCTGCCGCTTTCGCCGCCGCGCCTGCTGGCCAACGCCGTCATGATGAACGTGCTCGGCGACGGCACGGGCGACCGGTTGACGGGAATCGCGGAGCTGCTGCGCGATCCCTCCATCGTTCTGCACGTCTACGGGAAACGCCACGCCGTCGCCCGCCGCAAAATGGGGCATTTCACGATGCTCGTCGACGGACCGGTTGACGCGGCGACGATTGCTCGGGCCGAGTCGGCCCACGCACTCTTAAGCTGGTCCCAATGCTGACCGGGCCGTTCGCCCAGGCCTTCTCCGTGTTCGTCACGCTGGTCGCCATGCTCAACCCGATCGAAGCGGCTGCGGCATTCGCCACGTTGACCGAGGGGCGCTCCACGAGCGATCAAGAGCGAATCGCGTTACGTGCGTCGATCGTCGCGGGCATCACGCTGATCGTCTTTGCTTTTGTCGGAGAGGCACTGCTCAAGGCGCTCGGAGTGGAGATCGGCGCCTTTAAGATCGCGGGCGGCTTGTTGTTGCTCAAAGTTGGATTCAACATGGTCTTCGCCGAGAAGACCGACCGTCAGACGGCAGGCGAAGCGAAGGCCGTGGCTCCGCAGAGCGATCCGTCGGTCTTTCCCCTCGCGATCCCGATTATTACCGGTCCGGGCGCGTTGACGGCGAGCGTTGCGTTAGTCTTTCCCTCGCAGCCGAACCGGTTTCTCAATGCCGGCATTTTTGTCGTCGTTGCCGTGATCGTCGTCGTCATCACCTATCTCTTCATGCGCGTCTCCGAACGCCTGACCATGTGGTTCGGGGAGACCGGCATCGACGCGGTCAGCCGGGTCGTCGGGATTATCGTAGCCTCCATCGCGGTGCAGCTGGTCGTCAACGGCATAGCCGGACTGACGAATCTCAAGATTTAACAAAAGGACTCGCCTTGAGGCGTCTTGGAATACCGGCACATGATCGTTCGCGCCGGAACTCTTTATGACGGTACGCTAGAACCGCCAAAACGAAACGTCGATCTCGTCGTGACCGACGGTCGCATCGAGGAAATTCGCGTGGCGAGCGGCCAGTGCGATGTCGAGGCGCCGTGCGTAACGCCGGGGTTGGTTAACGCGCACGCCCATCTCGAAGCAAGCGGCGAGCCCGACATGATGGGCATGATCTCGACGACGACGCGAAATCAGCGGATGCTGCGCGCGGTGGAGAACGCCAGGAAGTCGGTCAAGGCGGGCGTTACCACGATTCGCGACGTCGGCAGCTCCAATGCGATCGCGCCGGACATCCGCGACGCGATCGACGAGGGGCGCATTCCTGGACCGCGCATGCGCGCGGCCGGAGCCGTGCTCTGCATGACCGGCGGTCACGGTTGGCCGATCGGCCGCGCCGTGGATTCGCCGTGGGATGCGCGCAAGGCCGTCCGAGAACAGATGTGGGCGGGTGCGGACTGCATCAAGCTGATCGCGACGGGCGGCGTGCTGACCAAAGGTGCGGTGCCGGGCAACGCGCAGCTCACGCCCGACGAGCTAACCTCCGCCATCGAGGAAGCGCATCGCCACGGCCTGCGCGTCGCCGCGCACGCGATTGGAACGCAGGGAATCAAGAACGCGCTGCGGGCGGGCATCGATTCGATCGAGCACGGAACGCTGCTCGACGACGAAGCGATCGAACTCTTCAAGGCACGCAACGTCTACCTCGTCCCGACGCTGAGCGCGCCGACCTGCATCTTGGCACACCTGGAAGACGGCCAGCAGCCGGAATACGTGCAGAGGAAGGCGCGCGGCTTGGGCGACGTGATGGCCCAGAACCTTCGGAAGGCGTACGAGAGCGGCGTGCGAATCGCCGGCGGCTCGGATGCCGGCACGCCGTACAACTATCACCAGGACTATGCGCGCGAAGTCGAGTTGATGTGGTCGATGCTGGGCATGACGCCGCAGCAAGCGCTGCACGCGGCGACCAGCGTTGCCGCGGAACTCATCGGTTTGCATAAGGGCCTTCTGGCTGTCGGCGAGCCGGCCGATCTAATGCTCCTGCGCGCCGATGTGGGCCAAGACGTGCGCGTGCTGAGCGACCCGCAACTCGTCCTCAAGGGCGGCCTGATCCAATGATGAAAAGAGTCGTTGCCGTGGCGGCAATGCTCGGCCTTAGTGGAGTTACGGGCTCCTCGACTTCGAATCCGACGCTGCTCGGGCAAGCCGTCGCGGGAAGCCCGATCCGCCACGTGATCGTAATGGTCCAAGAGAACCGCACGTTCGATAATCTTTTTGCGTCCTCGGTTCTCGCGCGCGGAGGCCCGTATCCAGGCGCCGACACTTCGCAAACGGCCACCGTCGACGGCGAGCAAATTGCCTTAAAGCCTGTGCCGCTGGAGAACCCATCGGATCCGAGCCACAGCCACCTCTCGCTCTTGGGCGAGTGGGCTCGCGGCAGAATGGACGGCTTCGCAAACGACCGCATCTCGACGATACCGGGCTTTCCCAAACCGGGACCCGGATTCGCGTACGCGTACGTACCCGACTCCGAGATGACGATCTATCACTTACTGGCGGCGCACTACGCGCTTGCCGACGAGAACTTCGCGCCGCGTTTGGTGCCGACGCTGCCCAGCCACTACACGATGGCGACCGCGCAGAGCCGAATCGCCGGAAACCCGAACAGCAACATTTGGGGCTGCGACGCTCCGCCGAGCACGACCGTACCCATTTTCGGTAAAGGGGAATCGATCGTCACCCCGGGCGTGTTTCCGTGTTTCGACGAGCCGGCGATCGCCGATCTCCTCGACGCCGCCCACGTTACGTGGAAGTATTATACCGGCCGCTACGACGACACCGTCAATCAAACCGTCAACGTCTACGATGCCTTTCGGAAGATTCGCTACGGTCCCGACTGGCAGAATAACGTCATTACGCCTTCGGGGAAGGTTCTGAGCGACATTGCGAACTGCCATCTGCCGCAGGTCTCCTTCGTTATGCCCAACGCACTCGATTCCGACCACGCCGCGACGTTGAGTTCTGCCGGCCCCGGGTGGGTGGGGTCGATTTACCTCGCCGTCGTGCAGAGCATGCACGCCGCGGTGCCGTGTAACTATTACAAGGATACCGCGATGATCCTCACCTGGGACGACTCGGGGGGCTGGTACGACCACGTCGCGCCGCCACCCGGACCGGACGGCACGACCTGGGGCTTTCGTATCCCGATCGTTGTTATGTCGGCCTGGGCTCGCTCGAACTACGACCCGGCAAATCCGAACGCAACGCCGTTCGTGTCGCATACACGCCGCGAGTCGACGGCCATAACTAAGTTCATCGAAGTGAACTGGGGCCTTGGCAACATGGGGCAGCGCGACGTCACCGACGACGATCTCAGCGATATGTTCGACTACACGCGCGCGTCGCCGGTGCCGGCGTACTCCACGCTTTCGATGAAACGCCTGATCCGCAAGACGCACTTCAACCTTGCCGCCGCGGATCGCGACAACCGCATCGTCGACACCGACCAATAGTTCGTGGACTTGACGGGTCTGCGGCTTGCCGTGCTCGGCGCAATTTCGTGGCCGGCGCCCCCGCCGGGTTACGGCCCCTGGGAGCAGATCGCGTTCAACGTGGCCGACGGCATGCGCCGGCGCGGCTTGGACGTAACGCTCTTTGCAACGGGCGATTCGCGGTTCGAGGGCAAACTCGCCTCGGTCGTTCCGGTTGGATTGAACGAAGACCCCGCACTCAACGGAGAGGTCTTCACCGCGCTGCATATCGCCGCGCTCTTCGAGCGCGCAAGCGAGTTCGACCTGATTCACAATCACCTGGACTGGAAGCCGCTCACCTACGCGCTGGCCACGGATGCTCCGCCACTGGTCACGACGATTCACGGTTTCTCATCGCCGCAGATTCTCGCCGCCTATTATGCCGGTGCAAAGCGAAGCTTCTACTGCTCGATCTCCGATGCGGACCGCGATCCCGGTCTCGAGTATCTGGCGACCACCTACAACGGCATCGATCCCTCGGAGTTCACATTCAGTGACAAGCCCGGCGACTATCTCTGCTTTCTCGGCCGCTTTCATCCTGAGAAAGGGACGCATCTCGCGATCGAGATCGCCCGGCGCGCCGGCGTGCGCCTGAAGATGGCGGCGATTCCGCAGGACGAAGCCTACTTTCGCGAACAGATCGCGCCGCACATCGACGGCGATCGCGTGCAGTTCCTGGGTGCCGTCGAGCGCGAGGCGCGCAACGAGCTGCTCTCGGGCGCGCTCGCGCTCGTGCATATGACGACGCGCCCCGAACGTTTCGGCATGACGCTGATCGAAGCAATGGCCTGCGGCACGCCGGTACTGGGCGCGCGCATGGGCTCGCTTCCGGAAATCGTCGTCGACGGCGTGACGGGCTTCTTATGCGACACGGTTGACGAGGCAGTCGAACGCGTGCGGCAGCTTGCCGCGCTCGACCGGCGCGCGTGCCGGGCGCGAGTCGAGGGTGAGTTCAGCGTCGAGCGCATGGTCGACCGTTACGCGAGCGCGTATGCGCGCGCGCTCGAGATGCGCCTTCCGCCTGCGCCGAGCGAACGCCTCAAAGAGATGCGCCGCCACGATTGGTGGGACCGGCCGATGGGTTACACGGAGATTCCGCCGAAGCCAAAGAACCTGGACTTCGCATGAAAACGCGCGTGGAACGCGACTACTCGGGGCGCTCGCTCTTGGAAAAGCTCGGTATCTTCGCCGAAGCACACGCCGCACTCGTCGGGCCGCACGACGACACGTTCGTTACGGGGTTAAACGAGGCGCTTGCAAAATCGGCGTCGCAAGCGCTGAGGACGCGCTACGATCTCATCTTCGTACGCGTCGACGCTCCGCGCGATCTTTCGCGCATCGAGCGCGCCGCTGCGCATCTGGAACCCAATGGTTCGCTGTGGGTCTTTCATCCCAAGGGCCGCGGCGCATCGCCGGCCGATGGCGAGGTGCGATCCGCCGGCATTGCGGCGGGTCTGGTCGACAATAAAATCAGCGCATATACCGATTCACACACCGCCACGCGCTTCGTCATTCCAGTCGCCCGCCGCCCCGCGTCACCCCGGCCGCAGTCGAAGAACGAAGGGACCACGCTTCAGTCGGTCTAGAGTTTCATTGGGCGGGAACAGTCAAGCCCCGTCGAACCTCCCCCGGCCTGGAGGGGAAGACGATGAAGGCTTCACGCTTAGGCGTCGGCGCATTGATCGCCGTGGGAATGCTCGCAGGCTGCGGCGTCCTTCAACAAGCTCAGGATGAAACGGCGCCAAGCGGAATGCGAGCAGGCTCCGTGCCGGCGGCCCTACGCCCGATGCCTCAAGGTACGTCGATTCCCGTGCATCGCAGAGGGCCGAAGCGATCCGGCTGGCTTTCGCCTGCGGCGAAAGTTCCGGGCCACCGGCTCATCTACGTGTCACAAGAATATGATGCCAGCGTGGTTATCTTTCCGGAGAAAGGCAATCACCAATCTCCCGTTGGCATGATTACTGAGGGCGTCAACAGCCCGTGGGGTTTGTACGTTGACAAGCACGGCACACTTTACGTAGCCAACCAAGGCTCCTACTACTCGGGCACCAGCACAGTTACCGAGTACCCGTCGGGCTCCAAGTCTCCCTCGGTCACGTTTTCGCAGGATCTCGCTCGCCCGATGTACCCAATCGTCGACAGTAGCGGCGACGTCTTCGTGAGTAACGCTGGTTCTTACAGCGCGTACGGTGACAGTTACGGCGGCGGAACGGTGGTCGAATATCAGTCGGGAACCACCAGCCCCTATCAGGTGCTTCAGACGCCAGGGATCGAGGCCGATGGCATGGATTTCGACCAGCAGGGCAATCTGTACGTCGCCTACCGCACCAGCGACGGTACGGGCAGCATTGTGGAGTTTGCGCCAGGTTCCACACAGGGCACGGTTCTCGGCATGTCGCTGAACCAACCACAGGGCGTCCTCGTCGACAATAAGGGCAACATTGTCGTCGTTGAGACGGGCGCAGCCAGTCGCATCGATGTCTTTCCGCCGGGTCAACAGACGCCGTCCGTCGAGGTGAACGTTGCCAACACGCCAAACCAACTTGCGACCAGGCAAACCGAGCCCAGGCTTTTCATCGCGGCAGAAGGAGGTACCGTCTATGGAATTAGGTACCATTTCCTCCGCAAGCACCCACGAGCGTACGTCAAAGAGGAACTCGGCTCTCTGATTCAGGGCGTTGCGCTGAGCAATGGGATCAGCTTTTGAAAGCCCCCGCGGCTTCCATCGCCTGGTAGGCTTTGCTCGTGAGCGCGTGGTCGACAACGCCGGCGATAAAGCGCGATGCCGCGCGCACCTTCGCGATGTCGACGCCGGTCTCGATGCCCATCCGTTCGAGCATGTAGAGCACGTCCTCTGTGCCGACGTTGCCGGTGGCGCCCGGCGCGTAAGGGCAACCGCCGAGCCCGCCAGACGATGAATCGAACTTCGAAATGCCGTTGAGCAGCGCGGCGTACACATTTGCAAGCGCGGTGCCGCGCGTGTCGTGAAAGTGCATCGCGATGAGATCGAGCGGGATCACGCTTGCAAGTAACGGCACGAGCTCGTCGACCTGACTTGGAACGCCCACGCCGATGGTGTCGCCGATCGACAGCTCGTCGCAGCCCATCGTCATCAGCTGGCACGCGACGTCGACCACCATCTGTGGGGGCACCTCGTCGCCAAAGGGCGATCCGAAAGCCGTCGAGATATAGCCGCGCACCCAGCAGCCGTCACGCTTGGCAGCGCTCACGACGTCGGCGAAGGTCGCGAGCGACTCGTCAATCGTCATGTTGATGTTGCGCTTGGTGAAGCGTTCCGAGGCCGCCGTGAAGACCGCGATTGCGTCGGCACCGGCTGCGCGGGCGCGCTCGTAGCCCTTCAAGTTCGGAACCAGCACCGGATAGCGCACGCCGGGCGCCTTACGAATGCGCGTGAAAACCTCGGTAGCGTCGGCAAGTTGTGGAATCGCTTTGGGGCTGACGAACGAGGTCGCTTCGATCCACTTCAACCCGGTTTCGGAGAGCAGATCGATATAACGCACCTTGTCGTCGGTCGAAATAATGGCGTTCTCGTTTTGGAGCCCATCGCGGGCGCCCATCTCAAAGATCGTTACGAATGTGGGAAGCGTCATGAAACGATACAAAGCCGGTCCGAGGAATAACGTGCAATCTGCGCGTCGGTCGTTGCCAGGTCAAGACCGGCGACGGTTGCTTGCGCGATCAACGCGCGGTCAAAAGGATCCGTATGAAGCGGGGGCAGATTATATATTTCGGCGATATGGTCGGGCGCCAATAGCATCGGTGTCGCCGCAAGATCTTCAAGCGCGATTTTCCACCAATTTCGTGGATCGCCGACATCGAGATTTCGCTTCATACTCTTGAGCACGACCTCCCAGAATGAGATCGTACTCAAAAAGACCGGGCGTGCCTCAATGGCACGCCGTACTCTTTGTGTGAGCGCTTCAGGCTTGATTGTGGCTAGTAACGCGACGTTAGTGTCGATCAGGCATCCCTTCACAGGTCGCCTTCCAAAAACCGATCAAGATCTATCGGGTCGTCCCATCCAGGGAGCAGCTTAATCATACCCTTCATCGTGCCGAATCGCACTTGGCGACGTTCTGCAGGAGCGGGCGAGAGCTGCGCGACCGCTTTGCCGTGGCGCGTGATGACGACGCTCTCGCCGTTCTCGACGGCGCGAATTAGTTCAGGCAGGCGGTTCTTGGCTTCTGCTACGCTGACATCCATTGGACTCTATTATAGCCATAATTAATGGCCAAATCAAATCCGG
>JBEKRW010000003.1:0-38718 GCA_049517595.1 Candidatus Cybelea sp.
CGACGATCCGATCGCGCGCCGCGCTAAAGCCGGTCGTTTCAACGTCGATAACCGCGTACCGTTCGCGCTGCATGCCGCCATCGTCGCAGGTCTGAGTGCCATCAGTATGGCACCCGTTCCATCCAACGGTCCGCATGCGCCATCGGGGTGAAGCCAAAGCGTTCGTATAGCCGATGTGCGTCCGACGTTGCCAGAATCCAGCGTCCGACGTGGATGACGCGGGGATCTGCGAGCACGGCCTCTATCATCCACGTCCCAAGCCCCTTGCCGCGATGTTCTTCCTCGATAATCACGTCGCAGAGCCACGCAAACGTCGAATAGTCGGTAACGACGCGGCTCATGCCGATCTGCCGTCCGCTTCGCGCTTCGTATAGCCCGAAACAAAGTGAGTTCTTCACGGCCACATCGGTCGCGGCGCGAGAACGCTGTGAGGCCCAATAAGCACTTCCCAGAAGCCGCTCGATGGCGTCGAGGTCCAGGCGCGCCGGGTCGGTGCTGATGAAGAACCCGTCGCGTTGTATCATCAACTGTTGTATCATCAACTACGGAAGCAGGACGAAGGGATTGGCGCCGCTGGCGGCCAGGATGTACCAAGCCGTTGCGCCGACGTGCAGCGAGGCAAAATATTTATCCCCGTCGCAATCGCTCAGGCCGTTCTTCGACGCAGCGATGACGCCGAGGCCATCACCGTTTGGGCCGTTCGTCTGCGCGTACTGGATGTCGGCGAGATAGGTTTGCGCCCGAGACCGGTCGCCGGATTCGTTGCGCAGCTCGAGCGCGGCAGCGAGGTGCGCGGTACCTTCGAACCACACGCCGGATCGGTCGCCGCTGCAGAAGCTTACGCCGCTGAAGCCGTCCTTGGTCACCGCTAAGTTCGTAACGTCCCAACTGGGAGCCGCGGCCCAATCCGAATTTTTAAAAGCGAGGTAGCTCCACGAGTTGACGTCTTCGGGCTTGAACGATTTATTCGGCGTGCTTCCGTCGTTGCCGGTTCCAACGTAGAACCGCCCGTCGCGCGAATCCCACATCGACGCCACGAACCGTTGCGCCCATGCGGCGTTCGTCGTCCACCCCGACTCGCCCGACTCGGCGGCCAGCATCGTAAAGAAGGCGTAGACGTCGATGTTGTGCTCGGTCGACTTCCACTTGATTTTCTTGCCGCGCGCGGTATAGCCGCCGGTATAACCGCCCTGACCGCGCGTGTCGTAGGTGTTGTTTTGCAGCCAGCCGGCAATCGCGAGCGCGCCGTTCAAGAACGAGTGGTTCGAGGTCTTTGCGTAGAGTTGAACGAGCGCCTGCCCAACCCACGCCATGTTGCCAACATCGCTGGTGTTGTCGTCAACCTTGATGTCGCCGGGATTGCGTAGCGGCTTCGGGCCGTACGCCGCGCGCAACCGGCCGTCATTTGCCTTATCGTTGGTTTGAAGGTAGAGAAATGCATTGCCGACGACTTCCGACCGCGCGATGTCGTCGGACGATCCTTGCGCCAGCAGCGCGTCGATGAAGAGCGCATCGTCGTAGGTGACGGCGTCCTTGAAACGCCGCAGCGGGCCGCCGTCAAAGCTTTGCACGAGGCGCGTCGTGGAACCCTTGGCGTACTTGTCCATCATTAGGCGAAGGAACTCGTAGGCGTTCGAAACGCTTCCGGACGACGATCCGGCGCGCTGCGCGGCCGGTTCTGGCGGCGAGAACGAGGCGCCGTTCGGCGAACCCCCCGAACACGCCGCGATGACAAGCAACGCCGCGGCGGCGACCGCCGCCGCGGCGCCGTTCCGTTTCGGGGGCCGGGGCTTCACGCTTTCTTCATGCCTTCGGTCTAATATCGGTGCATACGGTTTGAGATGCCGCGCCGATCGCGAGGTTGCACGTGTCTGGGGGAAACCGAGCGCCGCGGCACCTCGACCGTTATTCGCCGGGTGGGTGGAACTTGACGGATTTCTTGGCCGCCTCGTCGACCTCTTCGGGTGGTATGAGGACGGTCGACCTCGTGCGTATCGAACCCGAAGCGTTCACGGCAAGACCAATAGCCGAGGCAGCGATCTGATCGGGAAGATCGATAATGAGGATCGCATCCTCATCGCCAAACGTGAAATAAAAGGCCTCGAGCTTTCCGCCTAACGGAGCTAGCAGCTCTTCCACGGCCCGGCGGCGCGCGGTACCGCCGCTTTTTAATAAGCCACTCGCGCCTTCTGCCGTGTACGAGGCGTGAATCATATACTTGGGCACTGGTCACCCTCCGTTCGGTGTGGGGACTTCCCTTTATACGCGAAACGCTTCTACCCTATGTAAACCAGCTCCGTCATCATGCCGTCGTTCATGTGGATCTCGTTGTGACAGTGCAGCAGCCAGCGCCCCGGCGATGAATCGGCGGTAAACCGCCACGTCGCGGAGCCGTTTGCCGAAACGAGCGAGCCGTCTTTGGCCAGCGGACGCAGCAGCGGCATTTCGTTGACTTCCGTGAGCATAAAGATGTGACCGTGCAGGTGCATCGGATGATCCATGTCGCTGGTGTTGCGAAACCGGACCGTGACCACTTCGCCGCGGCGCACGTGCAGTTTTGGCGTGTTCGGCCAGACCTTGCCCCCGATCGTCCACTGCGAATTTCCCCAACCGCCGCCGCCGAGCACGAGATCGTACGTCGGCCGCACTCCGGGCGCCGGCTTCGTTTGCACCCCGACCCCGGCGGCCACCTCATAAGCAAAGACGGTTAAGCCGTCGACCGTCTGCGGCTCCGCCCGGGGCGGCGCATTTTCCATGCCCTCGGTATACAGCAGAACGGCCTGTTGCGACGCGAGCGGATCGTTCGCAATGCCCTGAAGTAGAAACGCGCCCGAGTTACGCACCTCGAAGGTCGCGTCGTATCGCTCGCCCGGACCGATGCGAAGAACGTCGACGGTTGCCGGCTGCAGGAGCGGATTGCCGTCGGCGTGCGTAACGACGAGTTCGTGCCCGGCAAGCCGAACGTAGCGAGTCTGCGTCGGGCTCGTGTTGAGCGTGCGCAAGCGCACTCGATCGCCGAGGCGCACGGCAAGCTTCTTGCCGTAGGGATACGCCGCGCCGTTGATGCAGTGCGCGGCATAAGCGACCTCGTCACCCATTTGGGCCTGGCTCATTTGCATGCTCTGCCCCGACCCCATCGGGTCGCTCATCGGTGCCGCGCTGCGGCCGCGCATCGCCGCTTCTACCGAGCTCCACGTCGGCACGTCGTGAAAGACCAGCGCAAACTCGCGGTCTGCCGGCTCGTCGTTGGGATCCTCGACGACGAACATGCCGAAGAGCCCACGCGCCGAAGCCAAGCTGAACGCATGGTCGTGATACCAGCGCGTACCGGGCGGCCCCGGCGTAAAGTCGTAGACGAAAGAGCCGCCGCGCCGCACGGCCGGCTGTGTGATGCCGGCGGCGCCATCCATGCCGTTGGGCAAAAGCATACCGTGCCAGTGGATGCTCGTTGGAACGTTTACGCCGCTAACGTAGCGAACGCGAATGCGCTGGCCGTGCACCACGCGCACGAGCGGCCCGGGAATCGTCCCGTTATAGGCCAGCCCGGAAAAATGCGAGCCCGGCCCAGGCGAAAACCGAATCGGTGACGAGCGCAGCGTGAGGTCGACGACGTCGCTTGCCAACGCACGCGGCGTCAGTTGCGGGATCGATGCTACCGCCAACGTACCGGCGCCGGCACGAAAGAAATCGCGCCGATTCAACGAATCACTCGACCTGCAGCGGCGCCTCTTCGACCACTTCGTCGCCGGGCGTGTTTCGCGCAATAATGTACAGCTCGTACGAATGACGCCGCGACAGCGGCGGCAGCTCGAGCACGCGCATGTGAAAATGGTAGACGCCGGGCGCTAGCCGCGAGCTGTCGATGGAAAAAGCCGCCGTGCGGACTTCAACCGACGCCACGTTGCTGCTTCCCACGATCGTCCCGTCGAACCACGTTCCCGGCCGAAGGGTCAGTGTCGAAAACCAGATGCTTACAATGCGAGGCGGATCGTTCGGCTTTGCGATCGGAGCTGCCGGCAGCGTGCGCGGGCTCTTACTCGAAACGGCGAGATTTGGCGGAACGGTAAGCGGTTTGGGCGAACACGCGTTAACACAACAAAGCGCCCCGATCACCAGTGTCGAAAGTGCGCTATGAAAAGGGTTTCGAGGCGAGTCGCAGGATGACACCCGATACATGAAGTTGATGGATTTGCTTTCCCCTCGAGCAGAAGCCGGGCCTTCCCTACCCCGCCTCGACGTCGTCGTCGAGGGGTTGGGCGCGCCCAGCCGGCTCGATTGGTTGGCGACCTTCGCAGGCCTTTGGATTATGACCGGCCTCTTCATCGACGCGCATCAGCATCTTTTTCTCGCCGTCGAATCTTTCCTCAATCCGTGGCACATGACGATGTACAGCGGTGCGGTCTTTGCAGCCGCCGTTCTCGGCGTGACAATTTGGCGCAACTACCCCCGCGCCGGTTCCTTTTGGAAGGCGATTCCCTCGGGCTATTCGCAGAGCGTCGTCGGCGTGGCGGTGCTGTTGTTTGGGGGCGCGCTCGATTTTATTTGGCACGCGATCTTCGGCTTCGAGCACCAGCTCGATCTGCTGCTCAGCCCGCCACACCTCTTTCTGCTTACGGGCCTCTTCTTCTTGATTACCGGCCCCGTGCGCAGCGCGCTCGCGCGCCCGCCGGGCACCCGCCTGGCCGAACAGCTTCCGATGCTGATTTCGCTCGGGCTCGCCTTCGAAATCATTCAGTTCGTCACGCAATACGGCTTCTATCCCGAGGCGTTGATGCGCGACCATCCGCTCCCTCAGGTTGCATTCCAGAGCGAGCAGTTCGTCCTCTCCGTCTTCCTCTTTTACAAACAGGCGCTCGAAATCGCTACCGTGATTTGGCAGAGCCTTCTGCTTGCGGCAGCGGTCCTTTATCTCTGTGCCGGCCGGCGACTGGCTTTCGGCGCCCTCGCCGTCCTTTGCGTCGTAGAAAAGCTTTGGGTGGGCGGCGAGCTTTCGACGGACCTCAAAGAGCTGCTTCTCATCGTTCTGGCCTCGGCCGCGGCAGGGGTGATAGGCGATTTTCTCGTCGCGAGGCTGCGCCCGACGGTCCGAAATCCCAACGCATTTAGAATCCTAGGCTTCGCGGTTCCCTCGGCATATTTTGCGGCGTACTTTGCGTTCGCCGTGCCGCTCTTCGGGGGAACGTGGTGGGACGCGAGCTTCGTCTTTGGATCGATCATCGAAGCCGGCATCGTCGGCCTTTGCATAAGCCAACTCTTTATCGCAGGATCGCAAACGGCTTCGAATACGGCATGAAGCTTCGGCTTCATCCGAGCGCGTACGTGCTCGCACTAGCCACCACCGCTCTCCATCTCGCCGTCTGTCACCGTTTTGGGTACTATCGCGACGAGCTCTATTTCATCGACTGCGCGAAGCACCTGGCTTGGGGGTACGTGGACCAGCCGCCGCTCGTGCCGTTCGTCACGTGGCTGACGGGCCCGCTAGGATATCCGGTTTGGGGATTGCGCTTCTTCCCCGCGATACTATCGGGCGTTACCGTGCTCTATGGCTGCGCGATCGCGCGCGAACTGCGCGGCGGCGCGTTCGCGCAAGCGCTTACAGGCTTGACGATCGTTCTGGCTCCGGGATTGATCGGTATTGCGTACGGCCTTTCCACGGAGTTGCTTTCGCCCGCGGCGTGGACCATCTTGATCTATTTGACGATTCGGCTGGTGCGCACGCAAGACACGCGGTTTTACATCCCGATCGCCCTAATCGTAACGCTGGCGATGTATGCGAAATACTCGATCGCGGCATGCGCCGTTGCCTTGGCGGTCGGCTTGCTGCTGACGGGCCACGCCAACCTGCTGCGGTCGCGCTGGCTGTTGCTCGGCGTAGCGTTAACGGCGCTGCTGATCATGCCCAACGCGCTCTGGCAGATCGGGCACGGCTTCCCCATGCTCGAAGTGTTGCACAACGACCAGCTCAACCGCCACGCGCTTCGCAACGGCATGGCCGATGAATCGCCAAACCGCTGGATCAACGCGCTCTACATGTTCGGCCTGCAGTTCATGTACCAAAACCCGCTCTTCGCGGCGGTTTGGGTTTGGGGACTCGTCTGGTTATGGCGCGAAAGGGCTTACCGCTATCTCACGGTCGCCTATCTCTTGCTGCTGGCGCTGCTGGTTGCGAGCATCGGCCGCGGCTACTATATCCAGGGTTTTTATCCGGCCCTGTTTGCGGCAGGCGCGGTCGCGATCGAAGCCGCGTTAAGCACGAAGCCGTCACGCTTTCGAGTGGCGCTGCTGGCAGCGACCGTCGTCGCCGGCCTGCCGATGTTTCCGCTCTCGCTCCCAATTCTGCCGCTTCCCGAATACATGGCCTACGAACGCGCGATCGGCTTGAGCCGCCCCGCACCGCCGGACGGCAAGAGTCACCTGATCAATCCGATGTTCGCCGACCAGCTCGGCTGGAAAACGATGACGCAAACGGTCGCCGGCGCGTATTGGTCGCTACCCGCATCGCAACGTAGGGTCACTGCCGTCTTTGCCGACCGCTACGCATACGCCGGCGCACTCGACTATTACGGCGGGCGCTACGGCTTGCCGGCGGTCATCAGTCCGAACAACTCTTACTACCTGTGGGGCACGCGCGGCTATAGCGGTCGCTCCGTCTTAGCCGTGGGCGCAACCGATTATTGGCTGCTGCTGCACTGGTTCGGGAGCGTTCGCCAGATCGCCGTCTACCGCAACGATTACCGGTGGATGCTCGAGGGCCCGCTACCGATTTATCTTTGCACGCAGCCTCGCGTTCCGCTGGCTGCGATGTGGCCGGCGCTAAAGTATTATGGCCTCTAATAAGCCGCCCGAGAAGGAAGGAATTCCTTCATTTATGGTATGACGTAAGCGCCTATGGAAAACGTGCACGCTGAGCGTTCCGCCGGCTGGTCCATCCTTTGTTACGTCGCCGTTCTCATGATTGCGACGTTCCTCAACAGCAGCATGCCGGGGATGGACGTGAAGCCCTCCGACGCTGCGCTGGCATTCGATCAACATCGGTTCACGTTGCTGTGGGGCGCGTGGCTCACCTTTCCGGCCGTCGCCTTCCTTCTCTGGTTTTTGGTCGGACTGCGAAGCTATTTGACGGCTGCACCGGGGCGTCAAGAAGGGCTGCCCACATTCGCGTTAATCGCCGGCGTCGTGATGGCGGCAAGTTCCTTGTGGGCGGCGTGCTTGCAGATCGCGGCAGTGTATTTTTCGCCGGACACGTTTGCGGCTAACGGCCTGTCGGGCATCTTCGATGCGTTCGTCTTCGTGCAGGGTGGTCTCGGCTACGCTCCCGTTGCGATCTTCCTCTTTGCCGCGGCGCATAGCATGCGACGTCACGAATCGGCGCCACAGTGGCTCGCGATTTTCGGATATCTGGCGTCGTTCGGGGCGACGCTGGCGACCTTCTCGATCTTTTTCTCGTACGGCGACATGGCGCCCGGCGGCGCCGGTCCCGGAATCGTCGGAGCGCTGCCTGCTGCGGCGTGGTTGATTGCAACCGGCATCGTGCTCATTCAAAACAAACGCGGGTCGGGAGCGGCGAGCACGTCGGCCGCATCGTAGGCCGCGTTATTCACGCGCCTCGACACCTCGCGAACCGTCATAAGCGCACCGTCGAGCGGGCGCAACAGCACGGCGGCCGCGTCCGGCGGTAGCGGCTCGGGATCCAGCCAAAGCGAGAGGCTCTCCGCGGAAAGAATGACGGGCATCCGGTCGTGCACCGGAGCGACGAGCGCGTTCGGGCGGCACGTCACCACATCGCACGCCGGTAGGCCGTTCCCGGGCCCCCAGAGTCCGGCGAAGGCAAACGGCTCGCCGGACTGCAGCGTATAGTAAAAGGGGCAGCGGTCGCGCCATTCGTAGAAGCCGTCGGCAAACTCGATGCAACGTCGCGTAACGGCGCCCCGGCGCGCCGCAATCGATTCGGCGCGAATGTTGATGCGACCGCGCACCCCCCAACGCATCTCCTCGACCGTGTCGTGCCCGTCGTTACGGACCCCAAGGACGTGCTGAGCCGGAGCGATGTTATAGCGTGGAAGCCGCGTCTCGCTGAACTCCGGATAGCGAAACTGCGGAAACGCGGCGGGAAGCGCCTGCGGTTTGGTGAGCGTGAATCTGCCGCACATATGTGGCATAATAGGCTGGTGCGCAACTATATGACATCCCTTTTTATTGCCGCCGCCTTGGCGTTCGCTCCCCTCTGCGGATCCGCGCAGCCTGCCGCGAGCGGCCCACGGCCCTCGATTGCCGTCCTGGATTTCTCTACGCATGGCCTCACATCTGACTGGTATGGCTCCTTCCAGCCGGGCGTGGCGCTGAGCGACCTCCTCACGGATCGGATGGTCAACGACGGGCGCTTCAATGTGCTCGACCGCTCGCATCTGAGCTCGACGCTGGACGAGCACCAGCTCACCGCGAGCGGCGAAGTCGATCCACAGACGGCCATCAAGGCCGGGCACTTGGTCGGCGCGCGGTATCTGATCACGGGCAATATCCTCCAGCTCGATCAAACCGGCCAAAGCGGCGCAAACGCGGGAAGCTTGCTGCCCGGCGTTTTCGGCGCGGCCGCCGGCGGCGTTTCAACCCATCGCGTAACGATCAAAGTCGCGGTGCGAGTGATCGATGCCAAGACCGGGCAGATCGTTCAGAGCTTCGCAGACGAGGAGTCGCGGTCGGGAACGTCGTGGAACGCCGGCGGATTCTCCGGCTACGTTGGGGGTTCGTATAGCAACGAGCAGTTCGTCAACAGCGACATGGGGCATCTCATCGACGATGAGGCCGCCAAGATCGCCACCGCCATCGATCCCAGCCGATTTAACTCAGGCCCGGTCGCCCCGGCCCTCACCGGGCAGATCGCCGCCATCGACGGAACCAACATCATCATCAACATCGGCTCCAGTGCCGGCGTCCAAGTGGGTCAGACGTTCGATATCGTCAAGGTAAAGTCGCTCGTCGATCCCACGACGCACGCGGTACTGCACGTAAACGAAAACGTCGGCCGGCTGCAGATCGACTCGGTAAGTTCGAGCGCATCGGTCGGGCACGTCGTTTCCGGGAAGGCGGCAGTGCGTCTGACCGTTACGTCGGAACCGTAGTGGCCCGGGCGATGACGCGCTCGACCTTTACGACGCGCGTCTTCGTCAACCGGTCGTGCAGCAGAATCCGGCGCCAGAAGAAGCTGAGCGCTATAATGAGCCACCAAACCAAGAATACGATGAGATAGCGCCAAATCGTGCGCCCGACGCTGGGCGTGCGAAAGTCGATCGTGACGACCCGCAGCCCGGCAATCATCATGCCGAAGGTTTGCCCCGCTAAGACGACGAGCAGTGCGAGATAAATCGGGAACCAGAAGAAAAACCCGAGATGGCGGATTGCCTCCGCTACGATCGTAACTATCCCGTTGATGGCGCCGTTGAGGCTGCTTCCGTCGAGAGCCTTCTCTGCCGGATTCTCCCAACGAAAGTTCGTCCTCGGCGGGGGAGATGGAGATGGAGATCCGGCTGTCGTGACCGCGTGGTTTTTTCCACGGATCGTAACGCCGCCCACCCCCGGAACCGAAGCCGTAACGTCGCCTGGGGCGACGGATATATTGGTTTCGGATTGGCGAGGGCCCGGTGCGACGCTGCCCCCGAACGACGTAATGATCGCGGTTACCACCACCGCATCGATGCCCGCAGCCGCGAACCGTCGCCACCAGCCGGCACAATCTCGCGGCGCCACCGTCGCGTCGCCCGGAAGCACGAGCGCGGGCGGCGCTTCGCCGCGCTCGCGAACGAACCAGGCCTGCGCGTCCAGATACGTTGCCGAGGTGATGAACTGGCGCATTGAGGCGATTCGTCGCGTCGCATACGGCTCGCTGCTCAACCACTCACCCCAGCGAAGTACCGAGTCGCTTGCGATCTCGGCGTGTTGCTCGGCAAATACCTCATAATCGACCTGACGGCCGAACGCGTGAAACGTCGTGACGCCCAGCGCACGAACGGCTGCGTCGAGCGAACCGCAACAGAGCAGCCCGACTTTGTCGCACGTGAGCGCACAGCGGCGCAGCCAGGCGCCGAAGATCAGCGAGATCAGCGGATTTTCGTTGCCGTTCACGCTCAACAACGAGTGGAAGCGCGTGTGACCAGCTGCAATATGCCCGAGCTCTCGGCCGATCACGAAGGCCAGCTCGTCGTCGGAGAACAGCTCGATCCAGTGGCTCGAAAGCACGAGCGCGTAGGGCTGGCCCAGCCCAAGCGCGACGGCAGGAACGAAGTTGTCTTCGCGCACGAAGATCAGCGGCATCGGAATCTCGAGTGCCGCTGCGGCGTTTTGAGCGATCGAAAAGACGCGCGGATATTGCGTCTGATGGATGCGGACGCTCGTACCGAGAAGGCGTCCGCGCGCCAGCGTCACATAGACCATCGCAATCACGATGAAGAGCGCGACTTGCGAGGCGCCGATCGATTCGTGAAGCACGTAGCCGATCAGCAGTGCCGCGGGGAATGCGCAGAGCCCGGTTAGCCAGAAAGCGAGCCGCTCGGACGGCTCTCGCAGCGACGGGGTTCCGGTAAAGAGTGGGTGCACGGAGCAAGTGAGTCAGACGGCGCGAACCGGCTTTCCTCTTACGAGCCACGGGCCATGAAGTAAAACATGCCGGCGGTCGCGCCGCCCATCAACACGAACGTCGCCCAGCCCCACGCCCGGGCGAGGCCCGAGCTCGTCCAATCACCCATGACCTTTCGATTCGAAGCCAGCCAAACGATGACGGCTATGAGCGGCACGGCAGCGACGCCGTTGAGAACGGCCGACCAGAATAATGCCTTGATCGCGTCGACCCGCAGCAGATTCATTGCGATGCCGATTAACATTCCCGCCGCAATAATCATATAGAAGCGCGGCGCGCGGTGCACCGGTTCGCTCAAACCCTCCCGGAAACCAAAGGTCTGCGCTGCAACGTAGGCCGATGAGGTCGCCAGGACCGGTACCGCCAGAAATCCGGTTCCCACCATTCCCAGCGCGAAGAGCAGCTCGGCAAAGCGGCCGGCCAAAGGGCGCAGCGCTTGCGCGGCCTGTTGGGCGGTGGCAATGTCGTGCCGTCCCTGCGCGCCCAGCGTCGACGCCGTCGTGACGATGATGAAGAACGCGACGACGTTCGAGAAGATCATTCCGGCGTTGACGTCGGCGTGCATGTTTCGCACCGAATCGGCATCGGTGCCGCGACGCGCGGCGATACTGGTCTTGCCGGCGTCCTTCTCCACTTCGACCATCAGTGACGACTGCCAGTAGAACAGGTACGGCGTGATCGTCGTTCCCAGTACTCCCACCATCGTGGAAAGCCAGAGCGCGTTGAAATGAAGTTGAGGGACGGCGAAACGCTCCAGCACGTGCAGCCATGGCGGGTGTACGATGAAGGCCGTTACGACGTAAGCAAAGAGCGATAGCGTCAACCACTTGAAGACTCGCGCGATCGTGGCATACGGCAGCCACGCCTGGCCGACGAGCATGGCGATGCCGAAGAAAAAGACGAGCGCGTCGACGGGGACCGGAACGACGAGGCGCGTGGCCGCCGCCATGCCGCCGATATCCGCACCCAAGTTGAACGTGTTGGCAACGATGACCAAACCCGCCAAGGGATACGCGAGCGAGCGCGGCAACTGCTTGCGCATAAGTGCGGCGATTCCCTCACCGGTAACCATCGAAATGCGAGCGCACATCGCCTGAATGACGGACATCATCGGCGTCGAGATGAGCGTGAGCCACAGCATGGAGTATCCGGTCGTCGCACCAGCGACGGAATACGTCGAAATTCCCGACGGGTCGTCGTCCGCGGCGCCGGTAATGAGGCCAGGCCCCAGAATTGAGAAGAACTTACGGATTTTGCTGACCATCGGAGCGGCTCATACCCCGTTTGTGAGGCTTCCGAATCGAAAAGAAATTACGCCAGGGGCAGGAGTCCCGCAATCTCGCTGCCCGAGACCGTGTCGCTAAAGATGCTAAGGTCTCCGTCGCGCAGCGCGCCAGCCGCTTCGACCAGGGACGCCATCGCGCTTCGGTAAAGTGCACCGCCGACGCTGATGCGGCGCACGCCGGCCGCGCTCAGCTCGGCCAACGGTACCGGTTTGCTCGGTCCGATGAGCACGTTGACCGGCTTGGGCGCCACGGCGGCGACCACGGCCGCAATGGCATCCATGTCAGGCAAGCACGGCGCGTACAGCACGTCGGCGCCCACTTCGGCGAAGGCGGCGAGGCGCGCAATAGTGTCGTCTAAATCGATTCGTCCGTGAAGATAGTTATCGGTTCGGCCGGTCAAGATAATGCGGCCACTCGCGGCTCGAGCGGCAGCCGCAACGCGCGCAACCGCGAGGTCGAAATCGTGAATCGGATGGGCGGCGTCCGCGGTCGTGTCCTCGATGCCAAGCCCGGCCAGCCCCGACTCGATGGCTGCACGAACGGTCGCGGCACAATCCTCCGGATCTGCACCGAACCCATCTTCGAGATCGCCGTTGACCGGAAGACCACTTACGCGCGCCAAGAGGGCGGCGTGCGCGACGGCTTCATCGCGGGTGACGGCGCGACATCCGTCTTGACGGCCGAGGGAAAACGCAAGGCCGAGTGAGGTAGTGCCCAGCGCCTCAAATCCCGCACGCGCGAGCAACGCAGCCGATGCGCCATCCCATGCATTGGGCATGACGAATGCCTCTCGCCGTTCGTGCAGCGCACGAAAACGTTCGTAGGCGGAAGTCGCCGGCTTTACGACGCGCTCCACTCCGGCGCGCGTTCTTTGCTCGCCTCGGAGAGCGCCTTCCGCACGCCCGGCGCATCGAAATCCGTCCCGTAGACGGGCGTCCCCGGTTGCTGGCGCCAGGATTCGTCGAGACCGGCTGCGTCGATGGGATCGAAGCCGAGCTCGTCGACGAGCCGCATCACCACCGCCTTGGTCGCCGCGTCGTCGCCGGCAACGGGCAGCGCGACCCGGCCCGGAGTTCCCGC
The DNA here is from genome assembly GCA_049517595.1 of Candidatus Cybelea sp. Classification (GTDB taxonomy): domain Bacteria; phylum Vulcanimicrobiota; class Vulcanimicrobiia; order Vulcanimicrobiales; family Vulcanimicrobiaceae; genus Cybelea. The sequence continues at coordinate 12,997 of JBEKRW010000003.1, forward strand.
CGGCTTTCCGCGCTCGAGCAGATGCTGCGCGTAAATATTGTTGAAAGCCTTAATAACGGGGCGCCCCAGCTTCATCTCGACCCAGCAGCTTTCGGGCATGCCGTTCTCGATTTCATCGATGCGCCCGTCGCGCTGTCGGGGATAGTAGTTACCGGTGTCGATCACGACAGCGCTGGGCGAGACCTCTTCAAAAAGCTCCGGCGGAAGTCGTGAAATCTTGCCCTCGGGTATCGTCACGATGACGACGTCGCCGCTGTGCGCCGCCTCTTCCACCGTAACGGCCCGCGCTCCGGTCGCGGCCGTAAGCTCCTCGAGCGTCTCGGGCCCGCGCGAGTTTGCCACGAATACGTCGTGGCCAAGCGCCGCGAATCGCCGGGTTAGGGTCCCGCCGATGTTTCCCGCTCCGATGATCCCGATCCGCATCGTCATCCCTTCGTACCCAAAAATAGCACGCCCTACAACGGCGCGAACGGCTCATTGGATTGCGGTTCCGGCACATTCTTTGGCAAACCAGAAGTGCGGCCGCCAGCACCGGCTGTTTCGCTGGCGCACCGGAGGGTAGGCTTCATGGTATGCGCACAGTTATGTTAACCGCCATCCTTCTCGCCCAGTTCTCCGCCAATGCTGCCGCGGCGAGCTGCGCCGGGGCCGACCCCGCGATCGTATCGGTAAAAGTGCAGAACGTCGCCGGCAACGGTTCGGTCAACCACTATACGCTGGTCGGCAAGGTCACTAATCTCGGATCTGCAAAGCAGGCATCGAACGTCTTGCAGTTCGTCGACATCTATCAAAACGGAACCCGTTTGGAAGATCGCGGCGTGCCGCCGCTAGCGCCGGGACAATCATACACCTTCTCCTACGATTGGCAGCGCGCAAGCGACGCGGGCAACGGCACGACCACCATGCACTTTAGCCTGCGGACGACCTCGCCGTCGCCGGCCGGAAACGAAGATTGCAATCCAGGGAACGACACGTACAACGTTACATTCTAACTGACGCCGTTTCGGAGTAAACGGTAATCTCCGGCCGGGCGGCGTACCTAGCCGTCGATGCCAGGCACACTCCGCATCGGGATCGACGTCGGCGGAACGTTCACCGATCTCGCCGCCGCCGAATCCTGGAGTGGGCGAACCGTCACGCGCAAAGTCGCCAGCACGCCGCGGGAGCCGCATCGCGCGGTCATTGACGCAATAACCGCAATCCTGGCGGAGTACGAAGAGACTCCGCCGGTCGAGTTGCTCGCGCATTCGACGACGATTGCAACGAACGCGCTGCTCGGTCAGTTGAACCTCGAGCTTCCGCGCGTGGCACTCGTGACGACGGCCGGGTTTCGAGACGTGATCGAGATCGGCCGTCAAAATCGAAGCGAACTCTATAACCTGTTCGTGCAACGGCCGCGCCCGCTGGTTGCGCGCACCGATCGGTTGACCGTGCGCGAACGTGTCGACTTTGCGGGGAACGTACTCCAAGCCCTCGACGAGGAGGACGTCGAGCGCCTCTGCGATGAGCTGCGCGAACGCAACCCGGCAGCCGTCGCGATCTGCCTGCTGCATTCGTACGTCAACGACGCCCACGAGCGGCGCCTCGCCACAGCCCTCGCGGCAGCGCTTCCGGGAGTCCGCGTGACGGTCTCATCGCAGGTCGACCCGCAGTACCGGGAGTACGAGCGATGCTCGACAACCGTGGTTAATGCAGTGCTCGCGCCGATCGTGGAAGACTACCTCGAGCGGCTCACCGCCGCACTCCGAACCGCCGGAGTTGAGGCGCCGCTCTACGTGATGCGGAGCGACGGCGGTCTGGCGTCCCAAGGCATTCTCACGCGACCGGCGGCGCTAATCGAAAGCGGACCCGCTAGCGGAGCGATGGCCGCGGCTGCACTCGGCCGCCGGATCGGCATTGCACGACTGCTCTCGTTCGACATGGGCGGAACGACCGCCAAAGCGGGCGCCATCGTGGACGGAGTCGCGCAGGTGGCGGGTGAGTTCGAGGCCGCCGGTGCGACGCACAGCGGCCGCGCGATTAAGGGAAGCGGCTATCCCGTTCGCTTTCCCTTCGTCGATCTTGCGGAAATCAGCGCCGGGGGCGGCACGATCGCGTGGCTGGACGATGCCGGTTCGCTACGCGTTGGTCCGCTTTCGGCGGGAGCCGATCCGGGGCCGGCCTGTTACGGACGCTCCGGCCAGGCTACGGTTACCGACTCAAACGTCGTCCTCGGCCGCTTGAATCCAAGAGCATTGCTCGGCGGCGCATTTCCAATCGACGCAGACCGCCGTCGGGCGCCTCGCGCCCGCGTTGGGACTCGACCTCGAAATGGCGGCCGCCGGCATCGTGCGGCTGATCGATCACGCGATGGCGAGAGTTCTGCGGATCGTCACCGTCGAGCGCGGGCTGGATCCGCGTGAGTTCGCGATGGTCGCTTTCGGAGGCGCCGGGCCGCTGCATGCCTGCGCGGTTGCCGACGAACTGGGAATCACACGCATCGTCGTCCCACAGCATCCCGGCCTCTTTTGCGCACGCGGATTGCTCGAGGCAGAGCTTCACACGGCCGACATCGTCGCCGTGCTGCAATCGACCAAAAAGATCGACCACGCCGCGTTGCAGCGCTGGTTCGAAGAGCGCGAGGAACGCGGTCGCGCCTCTCTGATCGAGCAAGGCGTGCAACCGCAAACGATTGCTTTTCGACGTCAATACGACGCGCGCTACCGCGGACAGAGTTTCGAGTTGACGGTCGATCACGGCGAATCGCCCGAAGCGATCGCGCAACGGTTTCACGACGCGCACCGCTCTCGCTACGGTTACCACGTCCCGGGCGAGACCGTCGAGCTGGTCAACGCGCGTTCGACCGGAGTCGGCAGCTTGCCGGCGCATCATGCCGCCCCGTTGCTACCCCTCGAGCGCGTAGCGCGGCGCGCGGAAGCGCGTCGCCTCTGGCTGGACGGATCGTTCAGCGACGTCCCCGTTTTACAACGCGCCGGTCTCGAGGGCGGTGCGCGGATCGAGGGGCCCGCGATCGTCGAAGAGTACGATTGCACGACGTACCTCGCTCCGCAGTGGTCGTTGCACGCCGACGGCGGCGTGCTGCTCTTGGAGAAGGCGACGGCATGATCGATCCAATCACTTCTGAGATCGTCAACGCAGCGCTCGTGTATGCCAGCGAAGAGATGGGCCTGGCGCTGCGCAACAGCGCCTACTCACCGAACATCAAAGAACGCCTCGACCACTCGTGCGCGCTCTTCGACCGCGACGGCCGTTTGATCGCGCAAGCCGAGCACATTCCGGTGCACCTGGGCTCGCTGCCGTGGGGACTCAAGCGGATGCTCGAGATCGTCGCACGCGAATACGGCGGCGTCCGCGAAGGCGAGATGTGGGTTGCGAACGACCCCTACTTTACGGGCACGCATCTCAACGACGTGACGCTGCTGCGACCGATCTTCGATCGCGGGCAGTTGGCCGGATTTGCCGCCAACAAGGCGCATCACGCAGACGTCGGTGGCGCTGTGCCGGGTTCGATGCCGGCCGATGCGCCGGATCTTTTTGCCGAGGGCGTCGTCGTTCCGCCGATGCGCTTGATGCGCGAGAATCGCGTCGTTGCGGAGACCGTCGCGCTCTTCCGCGCGAACTCGCGAACGCCCGATGCCTGCAGCGGGGACCTTCGGGCGCAGATCGCCGGTAACTACACCGGCGAACGGCGCCTGCTGGAGCTCTTAAGCCGCTACGGCGCCCAAGCGTTCGACGAGGCGACCGCCCGTGCACTCGATGGCAGCGAGCGAGCGATGCGTGCGTCGCTTCGCAGGCTCGGGGAAGGCGTCTTCCACGCAACCGATTATCTGGAAGATCGCGACGGCGAGCCGAGCATCGTTATTGCCCTGCGCCTCGAACTACGAGACGGTTGCGCGCTTCTCGATTACGCGGGCACGTCGGCGCAACTCGCGGCTCCGCTCAATGCGGTCTTCGGCGTGACGCTTTCCGGCGTCCACTATGCGCTGCGGACGGTCACCGGTTCCTTAATTCCGATGAACGAAGGTTGCTTTCGTCCGGTCGAAGTGCGCGTGCCCCACGGCAGCCTCCTCAATCCGCGCCGCCCGGCACCCGTTTCCGGCGGAAACGTCGAAACCAGCATGCGGAACGCCGAGGTCGTCCTGCAAGCGCTGGCTTGTGCTGCTCCCGAACGCGTGCCGGCCTGCAGCGGCGGGACGATGAGCAACGTCATGCTCGGCGGAGCGCGGCCCGACGGAAGAACCTGGGCCTTCTACGAGACGAACGGCTGCGGTTCGGGAGGCCGCCCCAACGGCGACGGCGTCGACGCCATCCATTGCCACATGACCAATACGCTCAACACGCCGATCGAAGCGGTCGAACGCGAATATCCGCTGCGCGTCGTGCGCTATGAAATCGCGGAAGGCACCGGCGGTGAGGGGCGGCACCGCGGCGGGTCCGGCTTGATTCGCTCGATCGAACTCACCGAAGGCACGGCGCACGCAACGCTCCTGGCCGATCGCCACAACCTGTCGCCGCCGGGTGCGCAGGGCGGAAAGCCAGGCGCTTGCGGACACCATTCCCTGCAACGCGATGGAAGCCAAACGCGCCTAGCTGCAAAGACGAGCCTGCCGCTAGAGCCCGGAGACATTCTGACGATTCAAACTCCCGGCGGCGGCGGCTATGGTCCAAGCGAGCCATAGTTCGTGGAATTCTAAAATTGGTAAAAACGGACTTCCCATGAGAGAATGCGGGAATGAAAAGCCACGTGATGCGTATCACAAACGGGTTCTTGGCCGTCGGGCTTTTAGGCGCCCTAGCGATGACCGGCTGCACCGGGGGCTCGACGGGCTCCAGCGCCGGCACGCCACCCCTCGGCAGCGTCTCGCCGGCGTCGGGGACATCGCAGTACATCCAGCACGTCGTCATCGTCGTTCAAGAGAACCGCAGCTTCGACGATTTTTTCGCGACCTTTCCGGGCGCCGTCGGGGCGACGCAGGGGCTGATGAAAACGCCCAGCGGCGACCAGTATATCCAACTCCAGTCCGAGCCTCTCGACTCGTTGAGCTTGTCGCACCAGCACTTGGCGTTCAAGCATGAATACGATCACGGCAAGATGGACGGTTTCAATACGATCGCGCTAACACTACGCAAGGGCACGAGAGAGCCGGCGGGGACGTACGCCTACCGGTACGTCGATCCCGCCGATATACCGGAATACTGGGACATCGCGAGTCAATACGTTCTGGGCGACCATATGTTTACCACGCAAAGCAGCGACAGCTTTACGGCCCATCAAGACATTGTTGCCGGCGGGACGCCCGTCGGCACTAATGGCGAGAACGTTATCGACTTCCCGACGCCAAGTTCTTGGGGATGCAACGCGTCGCCCCCTGGGACGGTAACGTCGCTGATCACGTCAACGGGCAAGTATCGCAAGGGTAAGGGGCCGTTTCCGTGCTTTAGCTATTCGACGATTCGCGATCTACTAGATGCCAAGCAGCTATCGTGGCTGTATTTTACGAACAAGTCGAAGGTCGGCGTGTGGAATCCGTTCGAAGCGATTCAAGCCGTGCGCGACGGCCCCGAGTGGTCGACGAACATCATCCAGCCGGAAAAACTGTTCTTCAACTACGTCTCCGGCGGCGAATTGCCCGCCGTGTCCTGGGTGATACCCGATGCGTTGGATTCCGATCATCCCGGGAACCACTCCGATACTGGCCCGTCTTGGGTAGCTAGCGTCGTGAACGCAATCGGCGAGAGCGTCTACTGGCAGAACACCGCGGTCATCGTCGTGTGGGACGACTGGGGCGGGGAATACGACAACGTGCCGCCCCCGCAGCTCGACGGCCAGGGGCTGGGCTTTCGCGTTCCAATGCTGCTCGTATCTGCATACGCGAGGGAAACCTCGTCGAGCCAACCGGGATACATCTCGCACACGCAATACGAGTTCGGCAGCATCCTAAAGTTTATGGAAGACAACTGGGGCTTGGGAACGCTCGGAAGAACGGACGTGCGCGCCAATAGCCTCATCGACTGCTTCGATTTCACCCAGCCACCGCGTACGTTCACGCCCATCACCAGCAAATATTCGAAGGCGTACTTCTTGAAGCGCCCGCCATCGGGCCTGCCCGTAGACGACTACTAGGGAGCCTCGCTAGAGCGGGGTGTTGGTGCGAGCGGTGGAGGGCCGCTCCAAACCAAAGCGAGCGGCGCAAAGCAGGTCCACGACGCGGATTGCGCTTCGGCGGGGCGAGAAGCGGCGCCGCGAATCGGCCGCGACGCGATGCCCGTACCACCCTCGAAGGGTCGCACCGTTGACGAAGCGCGCCGTTGTTTTGAGCAGCTCCGATCGCTGCGCGAAAATCGCAACGTCGGGCGCGAAGATCGCCTGCAGACCGTCGTGAGGAAGTACGATGGACGGAATTCCGGCTTGCGCCAGCAGCACGTTGCCGAACGCGGCGTCGTCGGTTAGCCCGCAATGGACGACGCAAGCGACGGGCACGCGCTCTCCGCCGCCGAGCAACATCTCCGGGGTTATCCGCACGGCCGGATAGCCTGGGTCGATGTCGCGAAGTTCCTCTGGAGCCCCGGCGAGTCCGACGGTGATGCACGTGGGATCGCTCGATCGGCGAACGGCGCAGGTCGCGACGCGCTGCGGCGCCGCGCACGGAAGCCACGGTACGTCAATGCCGATTGCGCCGTGCGTTCGAATTGAAGGGAAGCCGTCCGCACGCCGCTCGAGCGTGATTCCCGGCTGCGAAACTTCACCCGAAAACCATTCGATGGAAGCGGCTTGCCGGAAACGCCGGTCGAACCACCGCCGGCGATGTAACGGACCGCGCACGACGGGATGGCCGAAGGACCGCAAGGCCGCAACGAGATCCTCGCGCGCCGCCGCAACCAGCGGACCTTCATGGGCGCTTTCCCGCATCGTTATCGCGCCGACTTCACCACGCTGCGTTCGCGGCAGTGACGCGAGACGGGATGTCCAGCGCCCGTAGAACCGCTCCTCGTTCTCACGTTCCCGGTCGAACCGGCCCGCTGAAGCGCCTTCGTAGTGCGCGAAACGAGCCTGGGCAACGTAGGCGATCGCGCCGCCTCGCTCGCGCGCTCGCAGGCAAAGGTCGACGTCCTCGAAACCGTTGACGAACGACTCGTCGAATCCGCCGGCATCGAGAAACCATTGCGTACGAACCGCCATCGCCGCGCCGGAGACCGCCAACGCTTCGCGCGACGCGATAACGCCGGCCAGCGACGAAGGCAGATTGCGACACGAATAGTGCCAGTGAGCGTTGCGCAGCAGCACGAGACCTGCCGCTTGGGTCACGCCGTCTTCGAAGAAGAGCGCTCCGCCCGCGATGGCGATCTCGGCCCGGTCGAAGACCGCAACCAGGGGCGTCAACGCATCGCCGAGCGGATAGGCATCGTTGTTGAGAAAGAGCACCAGCGGCGCCTCCGCCATTCGCGCGCCCGCGTTGCAAGCTCCCGCGAAGTTGCGGTTCGTCTCGTGCCGAAGATAGCGCACCCACGGGAAAGCGGCAATCGCCTCGGGCGTTTCGTCGGTGGAAGCGTTGTCGATCACGATGGTTTCGAAAGGCACGGAGCCCGATCGCTGCAGCCGGTCCAGGCAACTCAAGCACCGCGCGGTGAGCCACCAGTTGTCGTAGACCGGAATAACGACGCTAAGCTGCGCCAACGCGAACTTGTTCTAGCAGTTCTTGCTTGGTTTCGGGGACCATGATGCGCACGAAGATGATCGTGACGATGCAGAGCGCCGCATAGGCGCCAAACGTCGCCGGGCTTCCCACGCGCTCGACCAATCCAAGAAACGACTGCGAAACCGCAAAGTTTCCCACCCAGTTGGCAAGAGTCGAAACCGACATTCCCGCCCCGCGAACGGGAAGCGGAAAGATCTCGGAGATCAACAGCCAGAGGATGGGTCCGAAGCTGAACGCAAAGCATCCGACGTAGGCCATCATGCTCACGAGCGCGATCGCGCCCAGCGAACCCGAGAGGTGCGGCTGGGAGAACGCATACGCCATGACGGTCAGCGCCACGAACATGCCCGAAAGCCCGGCGTAGAGCAGCGGCTTCCGGCCAACGCGGTCGACGAAGAAGATCGCAACCAGCGTCATCCCGCAGTTCACGGCGCCCACCAGCGATTGCGCCAAAATTGAGGCCGCCGCGGATCCGACGCCCGCCATCTCAAAAATCCTCGGGCCGTAATAGATGACGGAGTTGATGCCGGTGACCTGTTGCAAGACCGCCAGCGAAATGCCGACGACGAGCGCGGGTCGAATCGCCGGACTCAATAAGGCGCGCAAGCCGCCGCGCTTGACGTTCAGGCTTGACGCAATGGAGGCTTCTTCGAGTTTGCTCGCGGCGGGATCGTCATAGATTTGCTCGAGCTCTTGGCGAGCGCGCTCGCGCCGGCCGCTTTTGAAAAGATAGCGCGGACTCTCCGGCATGCGAAGCATTCCGCCCATCAAAATAAGCGACGGAACGACGGCGATGCCCAACATCCAGCGCCACTGGCCGCCTCCCGCAAGCACGTAGTCGACGATGTAGGCCGCGAGAATGCCGATGGTAATCGCGAATTGATAGAGTGAAACCAGCGCGCCACGCGTCGGCGCGGGCGAGACCTCGGAAATATACAGCGGAGCGACCACCGAGCTCAAACCGATGCCGATGCCGACGACGAAACGGCCGCAGAGCAGCGCCGCCTCGTTGGCCGCCAATGCCGAGAGCAACGCTCCGACCAAGAACACGACGCCGGCCCCAAAGAGCGTTGGGCGCCGGCCGATGCGATCGGCAACCGATCCGGCGACGGCCGAGGCCACGATGCAGCCGATCAAGACGACGCTAATCGTGAAGGCCTGCAGCCGGTCGTCGAGTGCAAACTGCTTGCTGATGAAGAGGATCGCGCCCGAAATCACGCCGGTGTCGTAGCCGAAGAGCAATCCACCCAGGGCCGCGATCGACGCGACGAGCAAAACGTAGGCCCTCATGCAGGCGCTTTTGCGAGCGGCGTCCGAACGCTCCTCCAATGGCGCTCCGGATCGAGATCCCCGCCGCTGCTGCATACGCCCGCGCGCATGCATTGCACGCACTGGTCGTCGCGTGCGGAAACGAGATCGTCGCGCAAGAATACGGCGACGGCTTCGACGCAGAGAAGCCGCATTTGCTTTATAGCGGGACGAAGAGTTTTTGGGGTCCGGCGGCGCTCTGCGCTCGCGACGATGGACTGCTCGAACTCGACGAGCCCGTCGCCGCGACGTTCGCTGCCTGGGACGACGATCCGTGGAAGCGACGCGTTACGCTGAGAATGTTGCTCTCGCTCACCGCCGGCTTCGGCTTCGGCGGCTTGGGCGCCGCAGTCCCGGAGTACGATCGCGCCCTACCGATGCCGTTGAAAGACGAGCCCGGTACGCGTTTTACCTACGGCGGCATCCCGTTTCAAGTCTTCGGCGCGGTGCTCGCACGCAAGCTCGCCGATCGCAAGCTGACGCCGCACGACTATCTCCGCGAACGCGTTCTCGATCCGGCGGGCGTGCGGGTGGCGAGCTGGCGCAGGCTAAAGGATGGAACGCATCCGCTCCCAACGGGCGCATCGCTTCGTGCGATGGACTGGCTCGCATACGGCCGCTACGTCACGGAGGAGCGCAAGCGCCTCGCGCCTTGCTTCAAAGGCTCCACCGCTAACGCGCGCTACGGCCTGGGCTGGTGGCTAGGAGCGCGCAACACGCCCGAGGACCTCGTCTACGCGAGCGGCTCTGCGGGCCAAGCGCTCTATGTCGTCCCGTCGCTCGATTTGACGATCGTTCATTTCGGCGCAAGTGCCTCGTTTCGCCACGAAACATTCTTGCGGCGCCTGGGATTACGGTGACACGGGCGTTGCGCTGTCGAGCGGCTTGATACCGGCGTTCTTCAAGGCAGTCTGCAGCGGCGCGAGCAGGCCGACGTAGTCGTTGTACTGCGCGAGGGCCGCGGCGTAAGCGGTGTCAAAACGCTTCGCGTAGTCGAGCTGCTCCGCCGTCGGCGGAAGCTGCACCGAGCCAAAGCCGGTTCGCGGAATCGACTCGCGTAGCGAACCCGAGCGCTGGATCGAGTCCTCGTCGTTCTTGTAGTCGGCGGTAAATGCCGCAAAGACCGCGCTCCAGCTTTGCTGCGCCGAAGCGATCTGACTCATAATCGAGGCGTCGTTCTTCGCGGGCACCGCGACGCGCGCGAGCGATTTCTTGATCGAATCGAGATTATTGAGAACCTCGTCGATCTTTCCGTAAATCGTCGAATACTTACGCGCGAAGGCGTAGCCGGCTTCGTACTGGTCTTGCGTCCATGCGTCTCGTGGATCGGACTTCACCGTTACCGCTTGCGTCAGCGTTTGGCCGCCGAGGTCCAAGTGAATCGTATACGTTCCGGGAACGACCGTCGGACCGGTCTTGGGTCCTTGGTACTCCTCACGCGCGGCGCCACGCCACTTCGTGGGCGCGTCCTCGGTAAAATCCCAAACGTAGCGGTTGATGCCGGCCTTATTGGGAACGTATGGTTCTTCTTTTCCCTTTACTTTGTGCGTGCCGTTTACGGAGCGAATTACGCGCCCGCTTGCATCGAGAACTTGTAGCGACGGCGGCCTCTTCTGCGGCGCGGTCTGATAGAAATCGACGATCGCACCCTTTGGCGGGTTGTCGCCGGCAAACTGGGTGTAGATTCCCGGATCGTCGGAGTGGTAGTGATACTCGTACGCGACCCGCGGTGCGTAGAGCATGGCGCCCGCGCGCTGCGCGTTACCCAGCTGCTGGATGGAGGCGAGGTCGTCGAGGATCCAGGTGTCGCGTCCGTGCGTCGCGATGACCAAGTCGTTGAACTCGGGCTGGATGCGGATGTCGCGCACGGAGACTGCAGGTAAGTTGATTCGGAAATCCTGCCAGTGGGCGCCGTCGTCGAGGGACATCCAGAGGCCGTTTTCCGTTCCCGCGTAGAGCATATAAGGGTTGCGCGTATCCGGCCGGATCGTGCGCGCGTACTGATCGTTGGGTAGACCGGTGACGATTTTCGTCCAGTGCGCGCCGTAGTCGCGCGTGACGTAGACGTATGGTGCGTAATCTCCCATACGATGGTTATCCGCAACCGCATACGCCGTGCCGGCGGTCAGCGGCGACGGCGCAACCGTTTCGAAGCGCGCGAACTGCGGCGCTCCGGGCGGCGTGACGTTTTGCCAATGCGCGCCGGCGTCACGCGTCAGCTGCACGTAGCCGTCGTCGGTTCCAACCCAGATCTCGCCCTGGTTTATCGAGGAGCCTTCGATGTAGAGGATCGTGTCGGAGTACTCTGCACCCGAGACGTCCTTCGCCAACGGTCCGCCGGAGGGCAGTTGGTGTTCGGTAATGTTGCGCGTCAGATCGGGGCTGATCGATCGCCACGTTTCGCCGCGGTCCGTCGTCTGAAAAACGACGTTTCCGCCGAACCACGCTATGTGTCCGTCCCAAGGGGCAAACGCGATCGGCGAATCCCAGTTGAATCGGTACGCCGCCTTGCTCAAGTCAAACGGTCCGAGGAAACTTCCCGGAAATGAGTCGTACGGCCGAATGAAGCGGCTGACGCCGGTTCTCCGGTCGAAAAGCGTGACCGCACCGTCCTCCAGGTCCGCCCAAATATAGTTTGGATCGATCGGGTCGGGCACGGTCCACATTCCGTCACCCCCGACGACGTTGATCCAATGGCGATTGAGAATGCCTTGATCGTCCAGTGAGTTAGACGGGCCGCAAAAGCCGTTGTTATCCTGGAAGGCCACGCAGACCAAGTACGGGTTTTCGTTGGAGAGGCCGACATGATAGATTTGCCCGATCGTTAGATTCCGGGAAAACGACCAGTGCTCCAAGTCGGTCGTGAGCGCAAACCCGCCATCCTCGCCGGTGATGATCCGCTTGGAATCGTTGGGAGCGATCCAGATCGCGTGATAGTCAACGTGAACGTCCTTAGCGATTTCCTTGAACTTGCGGCCGCCGTCCTTGCTCTCCGACAGCATCTCCGAAACGGCATAGACGTGGTCGGAGTTTTTCGGATCGACGGCGATGTGCGTAAAGTAAAAGGGACGCTGGTCGACGAGCGTATCGTCGCTGGTCATTTTCCAGCGCGCGCCGGCATCGTCGGAGCGCCACAAAATTCCGCCGGCCGCTTCGATCAGCGCGAAGACGCGGTTCGGACGGCTGGGTGCGATGGCCAATCCAATTCGCCCGTTTAACCCCTGCGGCAAGCCATGGCCGGTAAGCCTCCGCCAGGTTCGGCCGCCGTCGATGGATTTGTAGAGGCCGTCGTCGGGGCCGCCGCTGGTGAAAGTCCACGGGACGCGGCGGAAGTGCCACATGCCCGCGTAGACGATCTTCGGATCGACCGGATTGATGGCAACGTCACTCGCGCCACTCGCCGGACTGAGATAGAGCGATTTGGTCCAGTTCTCGCCGCCGTCGAACGTGACGTAGACGCCGCGGTTCGTCGAATCTTTGAACGGATCGCCGAACGCGCCGACGACCACGTGACGCGGATCCCGTGGATCGATGGCGATTCGCGATATGCTCCAAACGCCGGCTAAGCCCGCGCGCAGCCACGTCTTTCCGCCATCGCTCGATTTGTAGAGCCCGTCGCCATAGCTGACGTCGTTGCGCGGATTGGCCTCGCCGGTACCGGCCCAGACGATGCGCTCGTTAGTCGGATCGATGGCGACCGCTCCGATCGCCGAAACCGCCTGCTTTTCAAAGACGGGCTGCCAAGTCGCCCCGCCGTTGGTCGACCGCCACACGCCGCCGCCGGCCGTTCCGAGATAGTACAGCTGGTCGTCCTGCGGCGTTCCGGCCACCGCAGCAACGCGTCCGCCCGCGATAGCGGGTCCGATCGAACGCCACGACAGATTCGCGTACGCGGCAGCCGCGAAGAGTATCGTAGAAACCAACATCACAGTGCCTCCACTTCCTTGGCCGGCGAGAGCGGTTTCATGCCGGCTTGCTTCAACGCATCGTTTACGCCCGGCAGCACGCCGGTCGCAAAAGCGTTGTAGCGCGCAATGCCCTGGCGATACGCGACGTCGACACGCGCTATGAGGTTCAGCGCCGACGGCGTCAGGAGGCCCTGCGCTGTCTGGAACGCGCCGAGAACGTCCTCGTGCAATGCCGTCTCGTCCTCCGTTCCTTCACCTCGAACGTTCACTGCCAGCGAATCAAAGAGCGTCTGCCGCGCCTTGGATGCGTCCTCAAGCTTGCCCGTCAACGCAGCGTTATTTGCCTTCTTTGCGGCGGCGAGCGCGGTGTCGATCGACTTCTTGAGGTCGTCGAGCGTATTGAGCACGGTGTCGACCTGCGATAAGTGGGACATCTGGCGCATCGCCTCGCCGAAGGTGCGCAGGTACTCGGCCTGCGTAAACATCGAGCGCGGATCGGGTTCGACTTTGACACGCTGCACGTATGTCCGGCCCGAAAGCGTCATGCGCACGGAATAGAGCCCCGGCGCGACACCCGGCCCGGTCTGGGGGTTGGCAAAATCGAAGGTCGAGCCGTTCCACTTCACCGGACCGTCGACGTTGAAATCCCACGTGTAGCGATTCAAGCCGGTCTTGTTCGGAACGTAGGGGCGGTCCTTACCGCCGACCTTGTGAGTTCCCGAGACCGTGCGGATCACGCGGCCGAGGCTATCGAGAATTTCGATTTTCGGAGCGTCTTTCTGAGGCTGCGCCTGATAGAACGTGATCGTCACGCCATACGGCGGGTTGTCCGCCGCGTAGTTCGTGTAGACGCCGTCATCGTTGGGATGCAGCGACCACTCGTAGGCGACCTGCGGCGCGAACAGCCGGCTCTTTTGCGCGACGGCATCCATCAGCTGCTGCACGGGGGTCATGTCGTCCATGATGTAGACGTCGCGCCCGTGCGTTGCGATCACGAGGTCGTCGTACTGCGGCTGCAACCGAATGTCGTGCACGGAGACGGGCGGCAGGCCGTTCTTAAAGGACTGCCAGTTCGCTCCGCCGTCGAAGGAAATCCAGATCCCCTCTTCCGTGCCGAGATACACGATGTTGCGATTGCGGATGTCGGGCCGGATCGCGCGTGCCCACTGATCGGCGGGCAGGCCGGCGACGATCTTCGTCCAGTGACTGCCGTAGTCGTGAGTGACGTAGGCGTATGGCGCGTTGTCGCCAGTATAATGCCCGTCTGCGATCGCATAGGCAGTGCCCGCAACGAGCGTCGAGGGTGCGACCGTCGCGAAGCGCGCGAACTCTGGGGCGCCCGGCGGCGTCACGTTCGCCCAATGCTTACCCCCGTCGCGCGTGACCTGAACGAGCCCGTCGTCGGTGCCGGCCCAAATCTCGCCGCGGGTCTGCGTCGAGCCTTCGATGTCGAGAATCGTGTCGCTGTACTCCGCGCCGGAAACATCGTTGGTGATCGGACCGCCTGCCGGCTGCTGGTGCGCTTTTAGATTCCGCGTGAGGTCGGGGCTAATCGCGCGCCAGGATCTTCCGCGATCCGTCGTTTGAAAGATGACATCGCCGCCGTACCAGCCGACGTTCTTGCGCCACGGATCGAACGCGATCGGCGACTCCCAGTTGAACCGATACTTGCTCGTCGCGAGTTCCCACGACTCCTTGCCCGTCTGAAGGTACGGCTGCGCAGACCACTGGTCTTGCGTCACGCGATTGTAGACGGTCAGCGAGCCATTCTCGGAGTCCGACCACAGCCAGTTCGGATCGTCGGGTTCCGGAATGCTCCACTCGCCGTCGCCGCCTGCTGAAGCAATCCAGGCCTTATTTTGAATGCCGGAAGGATCGAGCGAGTTCGAGGGGCCGCACCACGCGCCGTTGTCTTGCAGACCGGCGCAGACCGTATACGGATTATCGTTGCCGAGTCCAACGCGGTAAACCTGACCGATCGGCACGTTGGCCGAGAAAAACCAGTTTGCGCCGCCGTCGAGGGTCAACGCGTAGCCGCCATCCTCGCCGGTCATGATGCGATCCGGGTCGTTGGGAGCGATCCAAATCGCGTGATAGTCCACGTGCACGGAGTCTGCGATCGGTTTGAAAGTCTTGCCCGCGTTCGTGCTCAGCATCAGCTGAAACGAGACCGCGTACACGCGGTCGGCATTCTTTGGATCGACCGCGACGTGCGAGAAGTAGAACGGACGCGCGTCGACCGCCGAGCTGTCGCTGACCATCGTCCAGTTCGCGCCTCCGTCGTCGGACCGCCAAAGCACGCCCGCTTTTGACTCGATCACCGCGTAGATGCGGTTGCCGTCGCTTGGCGCGACCGCCACGCCGATGCGTCCCATCGGAGTGGGGGGCAGACCGTGCCCCTCGAGCTGCGTCCAGCTGGCGCCGCCGTCGGTCGACTTATAAAGGCCGTCCTCTTCTCCGCCGCTGACGAACGTCCACGGCCGGCGCTGGAACTTCCAGACGCCGGCATAAAGAACGCTGGGATTCTGCGGGTTCATCGCAAGATCGGATGCGCCGCTTTCGGGTCCGACGTACAGCGTTTGCTTCCAGGTTTTGCCGCCATCGTCGGTAACGTAGATGCCGCGGTGTGGGCTGTCGCTAAATGTGTCACCCAGCGCGGCAACGACGACGTGGTTGTGATTGCGCGGATCCACGACGATCCGGGTGATATATCGCGTCTCCTTCAAACCCGAGTTCGTCCAGTGGTCGCCGCCGTCGGTCGTCTTGTAGACGCCGTCGCCGTAACTCACGTCGTTGCGCGGATTCCCTTCACCGGTTCCGGCCCAGACCGTTTGATTGTCGGTCGGATCGATCGCGACCGCTCCGATCGCTCCGACGTCTTGATCGTCGAAGACGGGATCCCACGTTTGACCGCTATTGACCGATTTCCAAACTCCGCCGCCCGCGGCGCCGATGTAGTAAAGTTTGGGATCGGTTGCCGAACCGGCAACCGCCGCCGTGCGTCCTCCGCCCCCCGCGGGACCGATTTCGCGCCAGGTCATGTTTGCAAACGGGGGCCCTGGCGACTCCGTGGGCGAGGGTGAGGGCGAAGGCGAAACCGATGCTGCCGGCCTCGGAGGCGGCGGCGACGCGGGTAAAGGCGATGCAACCGGATTTGCCGCGTAAAGCGACGCCGCAAGTAGCAGGGAAACGATCAACTCCAAACCCTCTTTCGTCTAGAAATACGCCAATCAACGCGCGGGTGCGGCCCGGTGCTGCGCTTGATACCTCGGAACGTTCACGTGAATTGCGTACCACTGAGACCACGCGATCAGGCCACACATTACAATGAACAGGAACAGAAGGACGGCGAGAGCTCGGCGCGAACCCACCGGCCCCATATGCGCAGGACTATCCTGAGCCTCCTTGCTGCGGTCGGCTTTTCTATTGGGCCGCTGCTGCTTCCGGCGGAGGCAGCCAATCGGGCGGTACCCGCCACTCCCGTCGCCGTCGCCGTTTATGCCAGAGTGCTGAGCCACATCAATCCGCAGCTGCCGCGCTGGCAGAGCCGCGATCTGGCGCGCCGGGTGCTCCTCAATGCAGTACGCTGGCGTCTCGATGCCAATATGCTCGTGGCCATCGTCACGGTCGAATCCCGCTGGCACACCCATGCCCTCTCGCGCGCCGGCGCAATCGGACTAGGACAGCTTATGCCGGGGACCGCCGCGCTGCTCGGCGTCAACCCGCACGACCCCGCACAGAACATCTCGGGCGCTGCTCGCTATCTTCGCGGCTTAGTCGGGCGCTTTGGAACCAAACACTATGACCTCGTCTTTGCCGCGTACAACGCCGGTCCAAGAGCGGTGAGTGAGTACGGCGGCATTCCGCCGTTCGACGAAACGCAGAACTATGTGGTGCGCGTGCTCGCGGCGTGGGAGCAGCTTTCGAAGACCGTTCGCCTGCCCGAGAACGCCTATGCCGTCATACCGCCGGGCGGCGGAGCCGACCTCGACTATTGGGCCGAAGGCCCGCCAACCCAGTAAAGAATAGTTTCGACCGCCTGGGCAAGGCCCGCGGGGCCCTCGACGCGCAACGGGATTGCCCCGGCATTGCGCGCCGCCTCGACGTCGCTCTCGCGATCGCCGACGACCACGCAGCAGGCCAGCTCCACGCCGAGCGCTCGCGCCGCATCGAGAATTAGCTTGGGCTTCGGCTTACGGCAGGCGCATTCGTCCTCGGGGGCATGCGGGCAAACGAAGAATCCTGCGAAGGGGCCGAGCAGCTCGTCCACGCGCCGGTTCACCGCATCGACCGCTTCTCGCGTGATGAATCCTCGACCGATGCCGCTCTGATTGCTCACAACGGCCAGGGGCAGACCCGCCTCGCGCAGGCGATCGAGCAGTGCGCGCGCGTTGGGCGCCGGCTCGACGCGCTCCGGATCGCCGTTGAACGGCACGTCGACCACGATCGTCTCATCGCGATCGAACAACACCGCACACGGTTTCACTGGTTAGGGCGCCGCCGGGACGTAGACTTCGGCGCCGGATTCGATGAACTCGCGGGATTTTTCGGCCATCCCTTGTTGAGCGTACTCGCGAACCTCTTGGGTAATCTTCATCGAGCAGAAGTGCGGGCCACACATCGAGCAGAAATGCGCGATCTTCGCGCCGGGTGCCGGAAGCGTCTCGTCGTGGAACTCGCGCGCCGTTTCGGGGTCGAGCGAAAGATCGAACTGATCTTCCCAGCGAAACTCGAAACGTGCCTTTGAGAGCACGTCGTCCCAATGTGCCGCGCCTTTATGGCCCTTCGCGAGATCGGCCGCGTGGGCCGCGATCTTATAGGCGATGACGCCGTCCTTGACGTCCTTCTTATTGGGCAGCCCGAGGTGTTCTTTGGGCGTTACGTAGCAGAGCATCGCCGTGCCGAACCAGCCGATCATCGCCGCACCGATGGCGCTGGTGATGTGGTCGTAGCCCGGAGCGATATCGGTCACGAGCGGTCCAAGCGTGTAGAACGGGGCCTCTTTGCAGATATCGAGTTGTTTGCGCATATTCTCTTCGATCATGTGCATCGGCACGTGGCCGGGGCCCTCGATCATTACCTGCACGTCGTGGTTCCAGGCAATGTCGGTCAGCTCGCCCAGCGTCTCGAGCTCCGCAAACTGCGCTGCGTCGTTGGCGTCGGCGGTGCAGCCTGGGCGCAGCCCGTCGCCGAGCGAGAAGGCGACGTCGTAGGCCTTCATGATCTCGCAAATCTCTTCGAAGCGTTCGTAGAGAAAGTTCTCGCGATGGTGCGCCAGGCACCACTTCGCCAGAATGGAACCGCCGCGCGAGACGATGCCCGTAATGCGGTTGGCGGTGAGCGGCACGTAGCGCAACAGCACGCCGGCGTGAATCGTGAAGTAGTCGACGCCCTGCTCGGCTTGTTCGACCAGCGTGTCGCGGAAAAGCTCCCAGGTCAAGTCCTCGGCCTTGCCGCCGACCTTTTCGAGTGCTTGATAGATCGGAACCGTCCCGATCGGCACCGGCGAGTTGCGCAGAATCCACTCGCGCGTTTCGTGGATGTTCTTGCCGGTCGAAAGATCCATGACCGTGTCGGCACCCCAGCGCGTCGCCCACGTCATCTTCTCGACCTCTTCGTCGATCGACGAGCTCACGGCCGAGTTGCCGATGTTGGCGTTGATCTTCACCAAGAAGTTCCGCCCGATGATCATCGGCTCGCTCTCGGGGTGATTGATGTTCGAGGGAAGAATCGCGCGGCCGCGCGCAATCTCATCGCGCACGAACTCCGGCTCGAGGTTCTCACGCAACGCGACGAACTCCATCTCGGGCGTGATCTCGCCGCGCCGCGCGTAGTGCATCTGCGTCACGTTGCCGCCGGGCTTCGCCTGCCGCGGCAAGCGCCGCGACGGAAAGCGTAAGTCATTGAGTTCGGACATTGCCTCGCGCCCGCGGCGATAGAGCGAGGTCGGGCTTTCCAACTCGATCGTGTCGTTACGGCCGGCGATCCAGCGCTCGCGCAACGGCTCCAACCCGCGACGGATGTCGAGCGACGATTCCGAATCGGTGTACGGACCGCTGGTATCGTACAGCGTGTGAACCGTTCCGTCGGTCAGCGTCACCGCGCGGCGCGGAACGCGAATCGAGGGGTCGCTGCCCCCAACGTAAACCTTCATGTTTATCCTCCCTACGCCGGCATTATCCGGATCAGGTTACGTGCGGTCGGCGGCTCGGGCCGCCCTCTCAGCCTAATTTAGCTCCCGCGCACGGACTCTATACGCCCGAAACGCGGTTCTTCCCAGGCAGGCGGGTGCTTTTGGAAGAGATGGGCGCGCCGGACGGAAATGACGGCAGCGATGACCAGCTTCGCTCCGGACCCCGATCCCCAAGAGACTCGCGAGTGGCTCGAGGCCCTGCGAGCCGTGCTCGCCGTGGAGGGCCCGGGCCGCGCGCGCGAACTGATCGCAGCGCTCGTCGACGAAGCGCGGCGCGCCGGCACGCACGTATCGCTCGGATTGACGACACCGTACGTCAATACGATCCCCCTCGATAAACAGGCGCCGATGCCCGGCGATCGCGAGGTCGAAGCGCGTCTGCGCCACTTCGTCCGCTGGAACGCGCTGGCCACGGTCGTCCGGGCAAACAGGGTTAGCTCCGAACTCGGCGGCCACGTCGCGAGCTTTGCCTCGGCCGCGACCCTCTACGACGTCGGCTTCAACTACTTCTTTCGCGCGCCCAGCGAAACGTTCGGCGGCGATCTCGTCTTCTTCCAGGGGCATTCCTCGCCGGGCGTCTACGCGCGCGCCTTTCTCGAGGGGCGCATCACCGAAGAGCAGCTCGAGCATTTTCGGCAGGAGGTCGACGGACGTGGCCTCTCGTCGTACCCGCACCCCTGGCTGATGCCCGACTTTTGGCAGTTCCCCACCGTCTCGATGGGGTTGGGCCCGATCATGTCGATCTATCAGGCGCGATTCATGCGCTATTTGCACGACCGCGCGCTCTCTGATGCGTCCGATCGCAAGGTCTGGGCTTTCGTGGGCGACGGGGAGATGGACGAGCCCGAATCGCTTGGCGCGATTTCGTTGGCCGGACGAGAGAAGCTCGACAACTTGATCTGGGTCGTCAATGCCAACTTGCAGCGCCTCGACGGTCCGGTGCGCGGCAACGGCAAAATCATTCAAGAGCTCGAGGGCATCTTCAAAGGCAACGGCTGGAACGTCATCAAGGTGATCTGGGGCCGCAGCTGGGACCCGCTGCTGGCCGCCGACTCCAGCGGACGGCTCGTGCAACTGATGAGCGAGTGCGTCGACGGCGACTATCAAACATTCAAGTCGCGCAACGGCAAGTACGTTCGCGAGGAGTTTTTCGGCCGCTATCCGGAGACGGCGGCCTTGGTCGGCGATTGGAGTGACGACGAGATTTGGGCGCTGCAGCGCGGCGGCCACGATCCAACCAAGGTTTATGCAGCGTACGACGCGGCGTGCAAACATCGGGGAGAGCCGACCGTCATTTTGGCAAAGACGATCAAGGGCTACGGAATGGGCGAAGCCGGCGAGGCTCAGAACATCGCGCATCAAGCCAAGAAGATGGAACTGGAGGCGATGCGCACGTTTCGGGATCGTTTCGCGCTACCCATCAGCGACGAGCAGATGGCAGGCGACAAAATCCCGTTTTTCAAACCGGCGGAGAGTTCGCCGGAGATGCAATATCTGCGCGAGCGTACCGCGGCGTTGGGCAGCGTCCCGCAGCGGCGGCGCCGTTCCGCCTCGCTAACGGTACCCGAACTCTCGGCGTTCGACGCGCAGCTGCAAAGCACGGGCGACCGCGCTATATCGACGACGATGGCCTTCGTGCGCGTGCTCAACGCCGTGGCGCGCGATCCCGAGATCGGCGCACGCGTCGTGCCGATCGTCGCCGACGAATCGCGAACGTTCGGCATGGAGGGCATGTTCCGGCAGATGGGGATCTACTCGTCGGTCGGTCAGCTCTATCATCCGCAAGATGCCGAGCAGTTGATGTGGTATCGCGAGGACAAGCTCGGACAGATTTTGCAGGAAGGCATCAACGAGGCGGGGGCGATCTCGTCGTGGATCGCCGCGGGAACGTCGTATTCCAACCACGACCTGCCGATGATCCCGTTCTACATCTTCTACTCGATGTTCGGATTCCAACGGGTCGGCGATTTGGCATGGGCCGCCGGCGACAGCCGCACCCGCGGCTTTCTCTTGGGCGCAACGTCGGGTCGCACGACGCTCAACGGCGAAGGCCTGCAGCACGAAGACGGTAGCAGTCAAGTCGCGGCATCGTTCATTCCGAACTGCTGCAGTTACGATCCGACGTACGCGTACGAAGTCGCCGTAATCATTCAGGACGGGCTGCGCCGCATGCTCACCGATCAGGAAGACGTGTACTACTACATCACGCTGCTTAACGAAAACTACAAGCACCCGGCGATGCCGGCCGGCGCGCGCGAAGGCATCTTGCGTGGGATGTATCTTCTCCATCCTTCGACGGGCTCAGGACAGGCTGACAAGAAAGCGCCGTGCGTGCAGCTCTTCGGTTCCGGCGCGATCCTGCGGGAGGTGGAGGCCGGCGCCGAGCTGCTCGCCAGCGACTGGGACGTTCGAAGCGACGTCTGGAGCGTCCCCAGCTTCAACCAGCTGCAGCGCGACGGCGTCGCCGCGCGCCGCTGGAATATGCTCCACCCCGAGGAGGCGCCTCGCCTATCGTACGTCGAGCAGTGCTTGCGCGGACGGCTGGGCCCCGGTATCGCCGCGACCGACTACATCCGCACCTTCGCCGAGCAGATCCATCCCTTCATGGACCGGCGTTACGTTGCGCTGGGCACCGACGGCTATGGGCGCAGTGATTTTCGCCGTAAGCTTCGCAGGTTTTTCGAAGTCGACCGGCACTTCGTCGCGGTGGCGGCGCTGCAAGCGCTCGCTGCGGACGGCGCCGTCGGCTCTTCGACGGTCAAGAAAGCGATCGAGAAGTACGGAATCGACCCCGACAAGCCCAATCCCATCACGGTGTAGAAGAGCGGCGCATGAGCAATACGATCGAGGTGCGCGTTCCCGATATCGGTGACTTCACAGAAGTGCCGGTCATCGAAGTCTTGGTCAAGCCCGGCGATCGCGTGAAGAAGAACGATTCGCTCATTACGCTGGAGAGCGAGAAAGCCTCGATGGAAGTGCCGGCCGAGGCCGATGGCGTCGTGCAAGAAGTGAAGGTGAAGGTCGGCGACAAGGTGTCGCAGGGCGCGACGATACTCGTCTTGAGTTCCGACGCCCCTGCAGCGGAACCGGCTGCGCCCGCCGCACCCGCCGCACCCACCGCGGCCGCACCCGCCGCTTCCTCGAAACCTGCGCAAACCATCGAAGTGCGCGTTCCCGATATCGGCGACTTCAAAGACGTGCCCGTCATCGAAGTCCTCGTTAAGCCAGGCGACCGCGTAAAGAAGAACGATTCGCTGCTTACGCTCGAGAGCGAGAAAGCGTCGATGGAAGTACCGTCCCCGGCCGAAGGAGTCGTACAAGACGTCAAGGTCAAGGTCGGCGACAAAGTCTCGGAAGGCATTCCGATCGTCGTGCTCGCCGCTTCGGAAAGCGCGGCTCCACCAAAGGCGGCTCCGCCTGCGCCGCAAGCCGTGGCTCCGCCTGCGCAACAAGCCGCGGCGCCGCAAGCGAAGTCCGGAAACGGCATCGTCCACGCTGGACCGTCGATTCGGCGCTTTGCGCGCGAACTCGGCGTGGATCTGCAAAAGCTGCGCGGCACGGGACCGAACGGCCGCATTACTCGCGAGGACGTGCAGGGCTTCGTTAAGAGCGCGCTGCAGAGCGGCGTCGCCGCCGGCGGCGGCGCAACGCCGTTCGCGGCTCTGCCGGCCTGGCCGAAGCTGGAGTTCTCGCAATACGGCGAGACGGAACGTAAACCGCTTTCGCGCATCAAGAAGCTTTCCGGTCCGAACTTGCACCGTAACTGGGTGCTTATCCCGCACATCACCAACTACGACGAAGCCGACGTCACCTCAATCGAAGAACTTCGCGGCGAGGTCAACGCCGAGCAAGCAAAGTCCGGCGGCCCCAAGCTCACGATGCTCGCGTTTTTGATTCGGGCCAGCGTCGCGGCGCTGCAGCGTTTCCCGGAGTTCAACGCTTCGCTCGACGGCGACGAGCTGATCCTCAAGCGTTACTACAACATCGGCTTTGCGGCCGACACGCCCGGCGGGCTCGTCGTGCCCGTTATCAAGAACGCGGACAAGAAAGGCTTAATCGAGATCGCGCGCGAAGCCGTAGAACTTGCGGGGAAGGCGCGCGAGGGGAAACTGACGCTCGCGCAGATGCAGGGCGGCAGCTTCACGATCTCGTCGATCGGCGGTATCGGCGGCACGGCCTTCACCCAAATCGTCAACGCACCGGAAGTTGCGATTCTCGGCGCGACGCGTACGGCGACCAAACCGGTGTGGGACGGTAAGCAGTTCGTTCCACGGCAGATGCTGCCTATCAGCGTGAGCTACGATCACCGAGTGATCGACGGCGCCGGCGCCGCGCGCTTCCTAGTCTACGTCGCCGAGCTGCTGGCCGACTTCCGCAGGGTGATGCTTTAGTGAATCGCAACTCCCCAAGCACAACCGGCGCCCTGGATATCGGCATTCGAGTAAAGCAGCGAGGGTTTGAGATTCGCGCCGAACTTGCTTCGGCTCGTCGGATAGACATCGATGCCTGCGCTGCCGGAGTTACCGCAGTTAGCCACGTATAGGTCGCCTGCCGACGTAAAGGCAAACGCCGACATATACGAGCCCGTAGGCAAACCCGTCGGATCGACGATGCTCGGCTTGGCCCCTTTCTTGAGGTTGTCCGCATCGTAACGTACAACGGCCGCTCCCGAGGATCCATTGCTCGAACTGTAAAGATTTCCGGCCGCATCGAACGTCAGTGATCCCGGCGACGTGAGCCCGTCTAGGAAGTAGGGCGCGCTCGTGTACGGGGGTGCCGTAACCGCGATCGAGTTCGTGCCCGTGCTATTGAAGATGGATATGTACAAGTTTGCCGACTTGTCGAAGGCGATACCGTATGGCTCATGTCCCCCGCCATCGAGCGTCTGCGCGGGGCCGAGCGTTCCGCTCTTTGTAAACGGGCCGTTGTATTCCAACACCTCGTTATTTCCGGGTGAGCTCGCCCAGAGGTTTCCGGACGGATCGAAGGCCAAACTGTTCGAACCGTCCGTGCCGGAAAGAACGAAGCCGTACTTAGGTAACGACGAGGCTTTTAGCGGCAAGTTGAAGACGAGGGCGGTCACAGGCTTGCCGCCGTATTTACCAAAGGACAGGATCCAGAGGTGTCCAGTTTTATCCACGGTCATGGCGCTCGTGTAGTTCAGGTAGTTCTGCGTGTTGCCGCCGACGTTGAGGGTTTTCGACTTCGCTTTAAGCGGCAGCTTCGCGCCCTGCACTTCCGGGTAAGTTCTGCCGGCGTAGAGCGTCCAGTAGACGCGCTGCGTCATCTTGTGGGCGTCGGTGAGCGGTCCCCCAAACAACGGGGGCCCAATACCTCGGCTCGAGCATCCTGCCAACAGCGCCGCAAGCACGATAGATGACGTGATCCGCAACTTCATTCCAATCGCCCTCCGAGAGTCCAACATTACTACGGCGGCCGGTCGCCCTCTTGCGAGGTCGACGATCCGCGGCAGACGTGATTTTTAAATGTGGACAGTAAGTGTCATATATTGGCGGTATGCTGCTGCTAAACACTCAAAATCACGAAGGAGACTACCAAAATGATTAAGGGAATCGACATCGCAGCCTACCTGGTGCGCGACCCGAAGGCCCAGCTTGCGTTCTATCGCGACGTGCTGGGCATGAAGCCGACCGAAATCGACGATCAAGGGCGCGGCGCGGAGTTCACGCTGGCCGACGGCTCGACGTTCGGAGTCTGGAAGCCCGAGGGCGGCGAGACCGGCGGTGCGATCATGTTCGCGGTCGACGACGCAAAGGCGGCGGTCGAGCACTATCGCGCGCGCGGGCTGCAGCTCAGCGATGTGATCGAGTCGCCGGTCTGCTTCATGTCGTTCGGGTCGGACCCCGAAGGGAACGGCTTGATCATCCATCAGCGCAAGGCATAGCGCGTCAGTACGTGCCGCGCTCGCGCGACGATCTCGTCGCGCAGCGCGACGGGTTCGACGAGCGTCGCCACGTCGGCCCACGCCAGCGCTTGGAAAAGCGCGACCTCGCGGCCAGGAAACGTCACGCGAACGCGCGCTTCGCTCGCGTCTTGCCACAGCACCTCGGAAGGCCAATAGTACGTGACGCGTTCGAGTGCGTCGTTCGGCATGTAAAACGTCACCATGCAATCGCCGCTACGCGACGCCTCGGCAAATCGCGCCGACGATTCGGCCCAATAGCGTTCGAGATCGAAATCCTCGGGCCGCTCAAAATGCTGGGCTGCCTCCTGGGCGCTGCGCACGCGATCGACGCGGAAGCTGCGCAGCCCACCGTCGGAGCGAGCGATGAGATACCACACGCCCGCCTTGCAGACCAGACCCAAGGGATCCACGCTTCGCGCCGACGCGTTGCCGTTTCGATCTTCGTACCGAATGCGAAGGCAGCGATCGTCCCAGACGGCCCGGCGCAAGGTCGTGAGCAGTTCCAACGGCGGCTCGGCTTGATTCCATCGCCGCTGATCGAGGTGGATCCGCGAGCGCGACTTATCGGCGGCGCGTTGATGAACGTCGGCGAGGCCGCCGCGCAGCTTCTCGAGTGCGCGCGTGAGACCGCGCTCGAGCCCGAGATCCGCGAGAGGACTCGCGCCGGAGGCGAAGAGCGCTCGCACCTCG
>JBEKRW010000004.1:0-23160 GCA_049517595.1 Candidatus Cybelea sp.
CCTCCGCGTTGAGCAAAAGGTAGAGGCGGCGCTCGGCGATTGAGGCCAGCTCGCCGATCGCCATCTTCAGGAAGTCGATCGCGAGCGCAATCGGCTCGCCGTGGAAGTTGCCGCCCGAGAGACAGACGCCGTCCTCCGGAAAGACGAGCGGGTTATCGGTTACCGAGTTTGCTTCGACCTCCGTCACGCGACGAACGTAGGCCGTCGAGTCGCGCACCGCTCCATGAACCACCGGAATACAGCGAAACGAGTACGGATCTTGGACGCGTTCGCATTCCACGTGCGACCACACGATCTCCGAGTGTTCCAGCAGCGCGCGAAGGTTGGCCGCGACCCGCTCTTGCCCCGGATGAGGGCGCAGGTCGTTGATGCGCCGATCGAAGACGCGCTCGCTGCCGAGGTAGGCCTCGAGCGACATGCCGCCGACGACGTCGGCGGCGGCCGCGAGCCGCTCCGCACGCACGACGCTCAGCGCTGCGATCGCAGTCATTACCTGCGTCCCGTTGACCAGGGCCAGGCCTTCCTTCGCGCCCAGTTCGATCGGTTTTAATCCCGCGCGCTCCAGCGCAACGGCGCTGGGCAGCAGCTCGTCGCGAAAGTAGGCTTCGCCCTCGCCGATCAGCGTCAACGTCATGTGGGCCAGGGGGGCGAGATCGCCGCTGGCACCCAGAGAGCCCACCGACGGCACGGCGGGCGTTACGCCGAGTTCGAGCATCGCGACGATGAGGTCGAGCGTTTCGGGCCTGATTCCTGAATGGCCGGCTGAAAGCGAGTTGGCTCGCAGAACGCCGGCGGCGCGCACCACCGGAATCCCCAGCGGCGCACCGGTTCCGGCTGCATGGCTGCGGACCAGATTGAGTTGCAGCTCGGCTGCGTCCTCGGGCGCGATCACGATATTGGCGAGCCGCCCAAAGCCGGTCGTCACGCCGTAGATCGGCTCGCCGGCGGCGAGATGGCTGTCTACGAAATCGCGTGCACGCACGACCCGTTCGCGAGCAGCCGGCGAAATGCTGATCGGCGCGCCGAGGGCTACGGCCTCGATCGCTTCAAGCGTAAGATGGTGGCCGTCAATTTCGATCAGAGCCGCGACCAATCGGCGTGCGCCGGCTTCGCAAACGGCGGCCCGCTTTGGATGACGATCGTCTCGTGATCACGCAAGGCAATATCGCGCGGGTCGCGTCCGTGCCAGGGCGTTCCATTGACCCAAATGCTTAGCCGGCCGCCATGCGATACCGTCACCGCGCCGGCCTCCGTCCAACTCAAGTTGGGCCCCCAGATATCGAAGAACTCGCCCAGCGTGAAGGGGCGCTTCACCGGCGACTCGATGTGGATAAACCCGTCGTCGTTGTGCGTGTGGAGCCAATAGAGGCACGTCCCGGATTGCGGGATGCCGATCTGGGCCGGCACGGTCACCTTATGGCCTCGATTAAAGAGCTGCAACTGCGTGTGAATGTGCTCGACCGAGCCCTCCGCGGCGTCGCAGTGAATGCCGTCGATCGGCAGACCTCCGAAGAGGCTCTGCGCGACAACCGCATGGGGCGGCGGGGCAAGCAAGACAAGAAGCAACATTAGGAGCTGCATGACTGCTGCCTTTCGATGTGCATAAGGAAAAAAACTTGTGGACAGCTTGTGAATTACACCGAGGAGGCGCTTGTCCACGCCGTTTGTGCGTGATACGATTCACGAGCTTCAGATTCCAAATCCGAAGTGCGACGAACGTATCGTTCGCGGTCGATGCACAACGTGAAGCGTTGCGATAAGCAGTGGTTCCGTAACTTAGACCAAACCGCTCGCCAGCGTCGGTGGGGCTCTCCGACCAGGTAGCCAAACAGGCGAGGCGAGTGCGTGAATGCGTCGGAACCCGTCGAGGCTTCGCTTCGACGGGTTTCGCTAATTCTGCGCGGTATGCGCCTCGTAAACCAGCCGCGCGGCAGCGAGATCTTCAGTCGCGAGGCCAACGGACTTGAAGATTGTCGTCTCGGCTACGCAGGGCGCCTTGGTTCCAGCGAAAATTTCGCCGATTTCAGCGTAGATGGCCGCGCCCGAAAGAATCACATCGCCCGACTCTTGCAGCACGGCTTCGCGTGAGTCCACCACCACGACGTGCCGCATCGCATCGTCGTCGAGCTCGCGCCACGTGGGCCGGTTGGCGCCGACGGCGTTCACGTGCGCGCCCTCCTTAAGCCAGGCACCTCGCAGGACTGGTTCTTGCGAGCTGGTCGCTACGACGATGACGTCGGCTCCGCGAGCGGCGGCTTCGGCCTCCATCGGCACGGCCCCGTGCTCGCGCGCGAACGCCGCAGCGTGCTCCGGCGCGCGGCTCCAGACGCGGACCTCTTCGAACCGGTGAATGCTTGACAGCGCCGCCAGGTGCGAATGCGCTTGTACGCCGCTGCCAAGCAGCGCCAGAACGCTGCTCTGCGCCGGCATCAGGTATCTGGTTATCGCCGCGGATACCGCGGCCGTCCGCATCTCCGTGATCAAGCGCCCGTCCATGACGGCCAGCGGTTCGCCGTCATCGGTGCGGAACAGCAGCACGATCCCCTGATGCGTCGGCGCGGCGCCGCCTTCGTTCGCGGGATAGAAGCTGACCGCTTTCACGCCCATCACATCGGGTGCCACTGCGGGCATGACGCCGAAATAGCGCTTCCCTTCCTCAACGGTGAGGATGCTGCGCACCGGCTGGACGACGTTGCCTAGCGAAAACTGCGCGAGCGCCCGTTCCATGGCTGGAATCAGCTCTTCCCAACGAAGGAGAGCGCGCACTTGCGCCTCGTCGAGGTAGATCATCCCGACTTCATCGATACTTCTCCGCGATCTCGGCTGCGACGGCGGCGATGCGCTCGCGGACGAACTCGGGCCCAAGAATCTCCGCTTGCGCGCCCCAACCGAGGACCCATCGTACCAGCTCGTCTACGTCGGCGACGCGATAGGCGATCTCCGTCGAACCCTCCGCGCCCGGCTCGACGTGAAAATCGGCGACGATGCGAGCGGCGGCGGCGGCCTTTGCGACCCGCGGCGCAAAGCGCACGCGGACTTCGGTTGTTTCGTCGTTATGCAGGACCCCACTGATCGAGGCTGCGGCGTATTCTTCAACGTTGAAATCGTTGGGCCGCACGAATGTTTTTGCGAGTACGACCGGCTCGCTCACGCTGTCGACGGCAAACGTCCGTTTATCCTTGCGCGTATGGTCGTAAGCGACGCAATAGACGCGCCCTGCGTTGATGATGAAACCGTACGGGTCCACTCGGCGCGCGCTGGCCCGTCCTTCCTTATCGCGGTATTTGAAGCGAACGCTGCGAGACGAG
Source organism: Candidatus Cybelea sp. (assembly GCA_049517595.1). Lineage (GTDB taxonomy): Bacteria > Vulcanimicrobiota > Vulcanimicrobiia > Vulcanimicrobiales > Vulcanimicrobiaceae > Cybelea. The sequence continues at coordinate 3,309 of JBEKRW010000004.1, forward strand.
CGCTCCGCCGCAGAGAGCAGCGCGAAAGCGCGTTCGCCGCGCTTGTCGAGCGAGATCCCCGAGAGTCGAAAGGCCACCGGCGAGGCTTCGTCGACTCGAGCACGTGCCGAGCGCCCGGCGCTGCCGACAAGCTTCTCGGCGACGTCGTCGATCGACGCTCCGATGGCTCCCCCAATGCTCGCGCCCAGCGAACGCAACGCGACCAATCCAAACAGTTCGCCGCTGCTGAGGTCGAGCCGTTTGAGGCTGTAGCCCTCGGCGAAGCGATAGAGGTTCGCGGCACGATCGAAGTAGAGCGGAAAGCCGGCATTGGCTAGGATTGCGAGATAACGGCGGAGACTGCGCGTGCTAGGGCGGCGTTCGCCCTCGGCGATGCGATCTTTGAGGCCTTCGAACGAGTGATTGCCCTGGTCGATCGCATTGAGCAACCTAACCAGCAGAATGACCTTCGATTCACCGTCGGTGCTCATTGGCCGGGAGCGGCTTGCGGCTTGGGGAAACAGCCGTCGGGCGCGTTAACCGGCGGCGCGCTCGGAAGCGGCGCCGTTGCCGTCACGCCCAATCGAATCGGATAGAACGAGCCGCCATCGGTCATCGTCTGCAGAACGACGTGCGACGTTTGGCCCGGCGGCAGATTCAACGCCGTGACCTGATACCGCGACGGCACGCGCACGCATCCAATTTCTACGACGTTCCCGTCGATCAAGAAGCTTCCCCGCGCTGGCCCAGCCAGCGGCTGAAGGAAGACGTAGGCCGTAGCGGCTGCCGTGCCCGGATTCGCCAGCGTCAGATCGATCTTGTGCAGGACGCCGTAATCGCCGTAGTCGCGGCCATCGGCCAACGGACTCGCGTTAGGCGGCGTAGGATCCGTGTCGCCGATGACGGTCGTCGCATCGGGACCGCCAGCCGAAAAACTCAAGCTTTCGCTGCCGAAACCGGCGATTGAAAAGGCACCGGTGCGGTGGTGCCCGTCGCCGGGGAGCACCGGCCCGTCGAGCAGCGTGCGCGGATCGATACCGGGCGAAACGGCCAGCACCGTTACCTCGATCGGGCCCCCCGACAGGACGCGCAGGTCGGCCGTTCCAGCAACGAGTTGGCGGGCCGTCATCGGGAGATCGGTCACCACATACGGCTGGTCGCCCGACAGATCCACGACGACCCCTTCGTGCTGGTTTTTCGTCAGCAGAAATCGCTTGCTCACCGAGTCGCCGACTTGCATGACGTCCATATTCGGACCGGCTTTCGCCTCGATCAACTGCACGGAGGTGGGATCTTGTGAGCCGCCGCGCAGCGCCACCACGAGCCTTCGCGGATCGGCGAGATCGTCGTGATAGTAGTAGATGCGTGCCGGCGTTGCGAGCGAGACGGTCCCGCGAAAGAGGACGCCGTCCTGCGAGACGTGTTCGGGATCGTCGTCGTAAAAAAGCAGTCCCGGAAGAAACGGCTGCAACGCCGTATTTTGCACGGTGACCGTCGTCGTGCCTGACTGATCGAAATACTGGCCATTTCCGGCGATCTGGATGGGAACGGTGAACTGCGCCGTTGCGCCTGGACCCAGCGGCGCCGCCGGCGGCGAGACCGCGCCGATGCTGATCTGCGCGCCCGGCATCGCCTGCGTTAGGCGCGTCACCCAATCGGTAACTTCCTGTGCGAGCCAGTCGGGTTGGGCCGGATCGCCGGTGATCGTCAGCGTCGTTTGCGGAACGATCGTACCGGCATTAAATGCGACGCGAATCGCAATGTCGGCGCTCGCACCGTTGCCATCGCTGACGTGAAGAACGTCGGTCCCCGTTTGCTGCGTGGCCCCAATCGTCAGCGAGGTTCCACTCGGATCGGCGGTTACCACGACGAGCTTTCGGTCGAGCGTCAGCACAAGCGGCGGCGCTGCGCCCGTTACCGCGACGATTTGTTGTTGCGCTGGGTTGAGGTTAACGACGGTAGGCGAAAGAGTGAGCGCCGGAACGGCGGTCGGCGTAGCCTGCGCGATGACGACGGCGAGAAAAGGGGCGAACATCGTCTCGCCCTTCGACAGCGCCGCGCGCGAAGCTTACGTGACGGCTGGTTCGGGTGGGCTGGCGGCCGGCGGATCGAACGATGGAATCTTCGTGTACTTCAGCTTCTCCGGATCGTCGGGATCCACGTCGCCCAGGATGTGATCGCCCGAGCCAAAGACGCCCTTGAGCATCTCCTCGGCGAGTTCGTCCTCGACCATCCGTTGAATCGCACGGCGAAGCGGACGCGCCCCGAACTCTGGGTCCCATCCTTTTTTCGCGAGCACGGATTTTGCCGCGTCGGTGACCTTGAGCTCCATCTCCTGAGCGCGAACCTCGCGCACGACCTTGTTGAGCTCCAACGTGACGATCTTTTCGATCTGTTCGCGGGTGAGCTGATGGAAGACCAGAACTTCGTCGACGCGGTTGAGGAACTCGGGGCGGAACGTTTGCTTAACCTCTTCCATTACGCGATTCTTCATGCGCTCGTAGGCCTTGGCCTCATCGGCGTTCGACATCCGCTCCGGACGGAAACCGATATCGGTCGTGGTCGTCATTCCGGTCGCGCCGACGTTGCTCGTCATGATGATGACCGAGTTCTTGAAGTCGACTTGCCGCCCTTGAGAATCGGTGAGGCGCCCATCTTCGAGTACTTGCAGCAGCAAGTTAAAGACATCGGGATGTGCCTTCTCGATTTCGTCGAGGAGCACGACGGAATACGGCCGGCGGCGGATCGCTTCGGTCAACTGGCCGCCTTCTTCATATCCAACATATCCGGGCGGCGCGCCAACGAGGCGGCTTACCGAATACTTCTCCATATACTCCGACATATCGATGCGAATCATCGACTCTTCATCGTCAAACAAGAAGGCGGCGACGCTGCGCGCCACCTCCGTCTTGCCGACACCGGTCGGACCAAGGAAGATGAACGAGCCGATCGGGCGAGCGGGATTCTTGAGACCGGCACGCGAGCGGCGGATCGCTCGGGTGAGGACGTTGATCGCTTCTTCCTGGCCGACGACGCGCTCGTGTAGCAGTTCGCCCATCTTGAGCAGCTTCTCGGTTTCGGCTTCCGCGAGGCGGCTAACGGGAATCTTCGTCCAAGCAGCGACGATCTCGGCGATGCTATCTTCGGTTACTTTGAGCGTGCGTTCGCCGCCCGATTTCCGATCGTGCCATTCTTGCTCGAGGTTTGCTTTCTCCAAACGCAGCTTCTCTTCGCGATCTCTGATGCTTGCGGCTTTGTCGAACTCTTGGTTCTTGACGACCGATTCTTTCTCGGCGATGAGTTTGCGCAGTTGTGAATCCGCTTCGCGAATCGCCGGGGGCGGCAGCATGGCCTGCAGACGCACTCGAGAGCTGGCTTCGTCGATTAGATCGACGGCCTTGTCGGGAAGGAAACGGTCGGTGATATACCGGTCGCTGAGTTTGGCGGCAGCCGCGAGCGCCTCGTCGGTGATTTGCACCTTGTGGTGGGCCTCGTAGCGTTCGCGCAGGCCTTTGAGGATTTCGATCGTCTCTTCGACCGTCGGCTCCCCGACCATGATCGGTTGGAAGCGACGCTCCAGCGCCGAATCTTTCTCGATGTGCTTACGAAACTCGTTGAGCGTCGTCGCGCCGATGCATTGCAGCTCGCCGCGCGCGAGTGCCGGTTTGATGATGTTGCTGGCGTCGATCGCGCCTTCGGCGGCGCCCGCACCGACAAGCGTATGCAGCTCGTCGATAAAGAGGATGATCTCGCCTGCAGCGCCACGGATCTCGTCCATCACGCGCTTCATGCGCTCTTCGAACTCGCCGCGATACTTCGTTCCCGCTACGAGCCCCGCCAGGTCCAGCGTTATCACGCGCCGGTCGCGCAATGGTTCGGGGATGTCGCCCTTGATGACGCGCTGCGCCAGGCCTTCGGCAATCGCCGTCTTCCCGACGCCGGGCTCGCCGATGAGGGCCGGGTTATTCTTCGTGCGCCGCGAGAGAATTTGAATCACGCGTTCGATTTCGTTGTTGCGGCCGATGACCGGATCGAGCTTGTTGTCGCGTGCCAGCTGCGTGAGATCGCGGCCGTAAGCGTCGAGCGTCGGAGTTTTGCTCTTTCCTTTCGGAGCCGCCGGCTGGCCCTCTGCGCCAAGCAGGGACGTCGTCTGCACGCGAACCTTCGCGGGGTCGACACCCAAGTTGGTCAGCACGCGCGCCGCAACGCCCTCGCCCTCTCGGATCAAGCCGAGAAGCAAGTGCTCGGTCCCAATGTAATTGTGGTTGAGCTGGCGCGCCTCTTCGAAGGCGAGCTCGATGACGCGCTTGGCCCGCGGGGTGAAGACCATCTCTTGCTGCACGGTCTGCCCACCGCGTCCGACGATCGCTTCTACCTCTTGACGAACCTTGGCCAGATTGACGCCAAGCGACTCGAGAACCTTGGCGGCGAGACTCTCGCCCTCGGAAATAATTCCAAGCAGAATATGCTCGGTTCCAATATAGTTGTTTCCAAGTCTCTGAGCTTCTTCCTGAGCGAGTACGATGCTGCGCCGCGCTCGCTCGGTGAAAGGCTCCCACATCGACATCGCTTTGCTATTCCTCCTACCCTCTTAACGCAAACCGGGCCCTAGCGGTTTCGCGACTGCTCCTCGTCTGCCCGCCCACCCTTCGACTCCGCTCAGGGTGACAAGGTTTGCCCTATACCCTGCGGAACCTCGTATCCATGCCAACCTCAGAGCAAGTACGCGAAGCACTCGTCGAGGTCAAAGACCCCGAACTAAACTTGGGGATCCTCGAACTCGGCTTGGTCTACGATATCACAACCGAAGGCGAAAGCGGCGAAAACGTCACTGTGATGATGACGCTAACATCGCCGATGTGCCCGGTCGGGCCGATGTTTAAGAAGTCGGTGGAGGATCACGTACTCGCCATCGAGGGCGTCAAGAGCGCGAAGGTCGAGATCACCTTCATGCCGCCGTGGGACCCAGCGACCATGGCATCCGACGACGTCAAAGCGATGTTAGGAATCTGGTAGCGCTAGGCCGCGATTAGAGGACTGAAGAAAACCGTTCCCGGGCCGCGCCGACCGTCAATTACGCGTAAGACGTGTCTGCCGCATCGCTTTCGCTGTTCTTGTGAACCCCAGTGCCGTCCGTTAACTCCGACGTCCGGACGACACTGGGAGAACGTTTCTACATAGGCAGGTTATAGGCTGCGGCGAGATCCTTCATCGCGGTCGTGAGAATCGCGTGATATTGAGCATCGATGCCGATGCCGTACTTAGCGTCGATGTCTTTCATCACTTGAACGTGAATCGGATGCGAAACGGCGCGATCGAGCATGACTTCGACGTTGAAGCCCTGACCGGTCTGACCGGCAGACCAGAGCGCCGCCGCGAGAGCGCGCCCATCATTGGGATCGGGATCGGGCTTGCTCGGAAGCGCGATCTTCTTCTCCGTCACGATTCGCAGCGAATCGTTCACGACGAAATCGAATGTCGTGAGAAACTGGCCGACTTGCTCCTTACCATACTGGTTCGTAAGCTTTGCGACTTCGGCGTCAAATGAACTGCCGGCAAGCCTCTTGAGCAGCATCGCCGTGCTAAAGTTGCTCGGGCCACCTCCGGCTTCGACCATCGAGAGCGTCACGGCCAGTGCCGGCGCGCCGGTATAGACGCAGCACGAACCCGAGAAACGCGTCGATGTATCGACGACGTCGGGCATCAGTTTCGCGGATGCGGCGGCCGGAATAATGGTTGCCAGAGCGAGCGCACAAGCAGCAATGGCGGATTGATTTCGCATGGGTTCCTTTCTCGAGCAATGCAGCTCGTTAGAAAAACGGTTCGCCGAAAGGAACGGCTAAGGCAATCGTTTGGATTGGGGCGCGCTAAAGCAGCGTTAGGGCAATCGGTTTGGTCGTGGGCTGCTTCGAGCCGCCGGCCGGCTCGACGCTCACGGCTACCGCGACCACGGCATTCGCCACAACCGGCAGGCGGAGCACGGTTTCGCCTGAGGCGGCCGGCCTAAACGTGATCGACGGGGCCATCGTCTTGGAGCCCTTCGGTAACGTCCACGCCTGGTAGACCTTGCCCTTCGGCGGCTGCGCGAGGGCGTGCATGGCGATGTACAGGTTATGGCCGCGCACCACGACGGAGCCGTGGCCGAAGCGATAGCGTTTGGCATCCGGCGCCGTGACGTCGGCGATAACCGCCGACTGCTGTGCGATCCGCGACTCGTCATGGACGACCCGGTCGCGAAGCGAGGCATTCCAGAGGCCTGCTCCGACGGCGATTGCAAAACATGCCGCGGCGACGAGCGCCGGCCAGCGCGATGCGGCCGAACGCGCCGGTGCCGCCGAACGTCGCGGCTTCTCGGAACGAACTTGTTTCATCAGGCGAGTTTTGAGCATGAAACTCGGCCCTGCGCTACGGCCGTCGGCCTCTGCAGAGTACCCGATGGCCGTTACCGCCGGACGCAACAGCTGGTACTCGGCCCGGCATTCCTCGCAGGATTGCAGGTGCGCGGCCACAGTCGCGGCCTCGCGGGCCGGGAGCGCACCCAACGCATAGAGAGCAACGTTGTCGAGCATCTCGTCGTGCGGCATCATGGTGCCACGACTCCGTCGAGCGCGCTGCGCAAGCGGCGCAGGCCGCTGCGAATGCGAGTCTTAACCGTCCCGAGCGGCAAGCCCGTCGTTTGCGCCATCTCCTGGTGCGTTATACCGCCGAAGAAGCCCAGCTCGATCAGCTTGCGTTGTTCCTCGGGCAACTGCGCGATCGCCGCGCGCACGGACTCCGCGTCGAGTTGCGCCAGCGCGGTATCTTCCAGCGCGTCTTGCGCCGGAATCGCCTCGGGAAACTGATCTTCGGGACGTGCCGCCCGAGCACGGAGCGCGTCGAAGGCGCGGTTCCGAGCGACGCGCACGATCCACGCGCCAAAGTTTCCCGAGCGGAAAAGCTCGGGGTTGCTCCAGATCTTCATGAAGACGGCTTGCGTGGCGTCCTCGGCGCTTGCGGGATCGGAAAGCACGCGTAACGCCACGCCGTAGACGAGGCGATGATAACCGTCGTACAACGCTTCAAACGCGGAGGTATCGCCCTCGCGCACGCGCTCCATGAGCTGGACTGCGTCATCCACGCTTAAACGGGCCCCAGGGGCTCCGTGGATTGCCCTTCGACTGCGTCAGGATGACAGAGGTCAAGGCGCCGACCGCGGATAGATGCGCGTCGGTATGCCGGCGAAGGCCGGGTCGCCGCACTGCCAGAGTAAAAAGGCGTATTCGTCGGTAAGGAGCTGCTCGCTCTGCTCTCGGGACGCTGCCATGAATCCGTGCCCCGCATCGTAATCCACGCGCAAGAGAATCGGACGCCCGCTTGTCGTCGCGCGCGCGAGGCGCGCTGCGAACTTCGCGAGCTGCCACGAGGCAACGCGCGGATCGTTAAATCCAGTAACGAGCATTACGGCCGGATAGGGCGTCGCAGGCACGACGTGCTCGTAGGCATCCATCGCGTAGAGTGCCCGGAAACCCGTCTCGTTTGTGACGGTGCCAAACTCCGGAATGTTCGGCGGGCCATTGGGCGTGAACTCCGCCCGCAAAGCGTTGCTGACGCCCACGACGTCGAGCGCGGCTGCGAACAGGTGCGGCTGCGATGTGATCGCGCGCCCAATCGTGATGCCGCCCGCGCTGGTTCCTTCGCCCGCCAGATGGGCCGGCGAAGTGTACTTATGATCGACCAGCCATTGTCCGCAGGCGATGAAGTCTTGCCAGGTATGGGGTTTGGTCGCGATCATTCCAGCACGGTGCCACGCTTCGCCGTACCATCCGCCGCCGCGCGGATGACAGACGGCGAAAACCCCGCCGCGCTCGAGCCATGCGACGCGCGTGGCGCTGAACGACGGATTGAGCACGATGCCGTAAGCACCGTAACCTTCCAAGTACGCCGGATGCGATCCATCGAGCGCCAGCCCTTTACGGTAGATTACCGAGAGCGGGACCATCGTGCCGTCGGCGCTGCGCGCGAGCACTTCTGCCGAAGTATACGGAGACATGTCGATGCCGGCAAGCGGCTTGAGGTGCGTGTCGCTCACCGAGCCGGCGGCATCCGCCGCATAGTAGAGCTGCGAGTGCGTCCAGCCCGTTAGGCCGAAGACGATGCCCGGCTCTCGCGGATCGGTGGCGATCGAACTGATCGAGCCTTGGAAAGGCAACGCAACGTTCATCACGTCGCCGAGAACGCCACCGGCGCCGAAGGTCACGCGGCTAATCTTTCCAAATCCGCCCTCTCGGGACCGTACGTAGAGCCCGTCGGCGGCGACACCCAAATCTTCGAGAACGGCCTTCCCCGCCGGGATTACGGTCTGTGCCGTCGCCATGTTGGGTGCATCGAGGGACGTTGCGACGAGCTTGTATGACGGCGCGTTCTTATGCGTGAGTGCGTAGAACGTCGAGCCTTTGAAATCGAGATTCACGACGTCGTCGGCGGGCATCGCGACGGAAGTCCAGGCAACGTTGGAATCCAGAGCGGTTGCCCGAGTCGCATAGACGGTGCGCTCGTTGGCAACGCCGTGAACGATCAGCGCGAGCGTGTACGGCGAAGCCGGCGAGCGCAGCAGGACGGGAAAATCCGTCAGGCCGAACGGGATCTTCGGATTGACGCCATATCCGAAGACCGCGACGTCACTATCCGGGTCGCGTCCCAACACGTGCAGATAGGCGACGGCGCGCTTCTCCTTATCGGTTTGGGCTTCACCGGGAAGCATCTTTGGAAAGCGCACGTAGTAAAAAGAGTTGCCGTCGGACAACCAGCTCGTTGGGCCGATGTAATAGGCGCGATCGATCGCGTCGGGAAGAACGCGAGCCGTCGCCGTTTCCACGACGTGAATCACCTCGGCCTCAGAGCCGCCTTCGGAGATTCCGTACGCGACGTATCGGCCGTCGAGCGACGGCAGGAAATAGTTGATCGTGTAATGCTTGCCGGGCGTCGCCAAGGTCTGTGGATCCACCAAAACGCGCTCGGCGCTGCCGTCCACGTTGTGCACGTAGAGTTTGGGGCCGTTGTCGCCGGGATTGAGTTTCTCGTAAAAATAGTACGGCCCGTCGAGGGTTACGCCGGTAACTACGACGCCGGCATTGTCGAGGGCTTTGATGCGCTCGAAGAGGCGTTCGCGCGGTTCGCCGAGCCGGCCGAGTACTGCGCGCGCGTAGTCGTTCTGTTCCTTGAAGAACTGCACGACGACCGGGTCGGTCATGTTTTCGAAGTAACGGTACGGGTCGGTAACCGAGGTCCCGTATATCGATTCGGCGACCGCGCGCTGCGGCGGTATCGGCGGCGGCGACGGGAAACCCGCCGGGATAGCGCCCACCACGGCCAGGGCGAATATGCAGCAGCTAGCGCGGAGCATTAGGCCACTATTCTCGAAGGAGTGCCGAGCGCCTCGCAAAAGGTGGCAGCGTGAAGAGTCGCGCGGGAAAATATGCAGAACTCGAGGCAAAACGCGCGGAATCGACGGTCCCCGCCGGAGCCGAGGCGCTCGCGCGACAACATGCGAGGGGAAAGCGCTCGGCCCGCGAGCGCGTCGAGGCGCTGGTAGACGAAGGCTCCTTTACCGAGTTCGACCGGTTCGTGATCCACCGGGCCAACGCGTTCGGCCTCGACGAAAAGGAGTTTTTAGGCGACGGGGTCATCACCGGCCGCGCGACCATCGACGGACGCCAGGTCTTTCTTTTTTCGCAGGATTTCTCGGTGCTGGGCGGCTCGCTGGGCGAGGCCTTCGCTGAGAAGATTTGCAAGGTGATGGATTTGGCGATTCGCACCGGCTCCCCAATGATCGGCATCAACGATTCGGGCGGAGCCCGCATTCAAGAGGGCGTCGTCTCTTTGGGTGGTTACGCCGAAATCTTCTGGCGCAACGTGGCGGCCAGCGGTGTGGTTCCGCAAATCAGCCTGATCGCGGGGCCCTGCGCCGGCGGCGCGGTCTATTCGCCGGCGATAACCGACTTCATCATCATGACGGAAAAGATCTCGCAGATGTTCATCACGGGGCCGGAGATCATCAAGACGGTCACCGGCGAAGAAGTAACGTTCGAGGAGCTCGGCGGCGCGCTGACGCACGCGACCCGAAGCGGCGTCGCGCATCTCGTGGCCGAGGACGAAGCGAGCCTTTTCGAGCTGACCCGCGATCTTTTTTCGTTTCTTCCGCAAAATAACACCGAAGCGCCGCCGGAATATGCGTGCGACGACGACCCACACCGGATGGTCGCGCAGCTCGACGATCTCGTCCCAGACTCACCGAACAAACCGTACGACATGCGTGAAGTCATTACGGGCGTCGTGGACTACGGAGACTTTCTCGAAATCCAGGTGCTCTACGCGCCGAACGTGATTTGCGGCTTCGGCCGGGTCAACGGGCGCGCCGTCGGCATCGTCGGCAATCAGCCCAACGTGCTGGCCGGCGTGCTCGACACCCGCTCGTCGGTCAAGGCCGCTCGTTTCGTGCGCTTCTGCGATGCCTTCAACATTCCGTTGATCACGTTTGTCGACGTCCCGGGTTTTCTTCCGGGCACGGATCAAGAGTACGGCGGCATCATTCTCCACGGCGCCAAGCTGCTTTACGCCTTCGCCGAAGCGACCGTTCCGAAAATAACGGTGATTACGCGCAAAGCGTACGGCGGCGCCTACGACGTGATGGCGAGCAAGCACATTCGCGCCGACGTTAACCTCGCATGGCCAACCGCGGAGATCGCGGTGATGGGCGCCGAGAGCGCCGTCAAAACAATCTTCCGCCGCGAAATTGCGGCTGCCGGCGACAAAGAGGCGAAGATGGCAGAGCTAATCGGCGAGTACAACGATCGCTTCGCCCATCCATACATCGCCGCCGCCCGCGGCTACGTCGACGACGTCATCGAGGCTAGGCGCACGCGCGCCGCGATTGCAGACGCGCTGGAAATGCTGCGCGACAAACGCGTTGACGTGCCGCAACGCAAACACGGCAACATTCCGCTGTAGCGCGGCTTGGAGGCCTAGCGCAGGCTATTTCTCAACTGCCACCACGCCGAGCGGCACGTCGAAGGAGCCCGTAAACGTTGCGATCGCGGAACCGCCGGCCGGGTATTTGAAAACCTCGCCGTCGCCGTTACCCGCGTCTCCACAATAGATAAGGCCCGCAACTATCCAGGTCTGCGCGCAGTCGCCGGTACCCGATAGCGATACGGTGCCCTTCAACGTCGCCTTGGTTCCGCTGACGGTGTATTGATACACCGCGCCCTTATCCTGATCGAATACGGTGAGGTAGGTGCCGTCCCATTGCACGGAGCCAGGGAAATCCACCGAGTTGCTCGTTTGGATCGTTTCGAATTTAGTGCTGCCCTCCGGAAGCTCGACGAGCGCGAAGCCCGAGCGGTCGCCGGTAAAGCCATCGGCGAAGAGATTACCTTGGTTGTCGTAGCCATCGAAGAACTCTTCGTCCAACGGCGTGCTGTAGGCCGTACCCGAGCCGGTCGCGTTCTTGAAGATGACGACGTCGCCGCCGCCCGCGCCCGAGGCATATAAGATCCCGACTGCAAGGTCGCCGCCGGTATCCATGGCGCAGCTAGACGGAAAATCGTAGGCGACGGACAGCGTCTTGAGCGGTTTCTTGGGGACGCGGTACTCCGTGATCTGGTTAGAGCCCTCGACGTTCCAGAAGGTCTTCTTCCCATAGCCGTCGAGGACGTTCGTGCACCCTTGGCCGCCGATGCCATCGATCATGCCGATCTCCTGAACGCTCTTCGGATAGTCGAAAATACTGGCGTAGCTGCCGTAGTCGTTAAAAACATACTCGAAGGTCTTCGCCTTCTTATGTCCATCGGGAATAATGCCGGCGAAGCGGGGCATCGGGCTTATGCGCTCTGCCGTTACCAGCCTTCCGTTCAGCGACAGCGTCCTACCGACGTACGCGCCGTTGAACCCACTGGTTGACGGCGCGACCGCCGAGCTACCACCACACGCTGATAAGAGCGCGAGCGCAACCATAGCACCGGCGCATTTCACGAAAGCAGTCGTCTTCAATTGCGATTCCCCTCTCCGAGTAGACACGAGTGCACCTTATTTCTCACCGAGCGTGGGTGATCTTCGCCGCTGCCGTCGGCTTTCCCAGCGGAGTAAGCGCCCAGCCTGCGGTGAACGCCTTATCGTGGACTAAAAAACTCCCGGTATCAAACGCCAGCGAACCGCTTGCTGATACTGCCGGTATCCGGGCAGGCTCTCCGCCAGGAACGCCTCCTCGTTCTCTAACCGCCAGACGATGAGCGGCAGCAGCGGCAAAACGAGCAGCAGCGCCCAATAGGAGCCGAGCGAAAGCGGCATGCCCATCACCATGATCAGCAATCCGACGTAGAGGGGATGGCGCACAATCGCGTATGGACCAGTCGATATAACTCTCTGATCTGCAGAGACCCGGATAGTCGCCCCGGCGAAGCTGTTCTCCCGAAAGACGAGAAAGTAAACGTACGATCCCGCAACGAGCAAAACGTCGCCCAGAACAACCAGCAAGGGTATTTCGGACGACCAATGCATGCGGTGGTCTCGCGCGGCCATGACGAGGATCGTTACGATCAAGGAATATAGGAGCGCCACGATCAGCTTCTGCGCGGGGTCGGTCTCAGCCAACCGCATGCGGCGCTCCAAGAGGCTGCGATCCTTTCGCCAAAAGTAGGCCGAAGTCAGCGAGCCGCAGACGCCCATGATCGCGATAAAGACCCACGCCTGCCAGTAATCGAACGTCCCAGCCGGAAAAAAGATGATCAGCCAAATTAACGGCACGGAAACGATTACGTTGATCAACGCATGCCGCTTTAAATGCCGGTTCTTCAGGGTCGGTCGCAACCGCGCAGCCTCCTCTTTAGGAGCCCGTGCTTCGCAGGGGCAGGACGGGCGCTCCTGCGATGGTATGTAGCAAAGTGTGAAACTCTTAGAGGGAAAGCGCGCGCTGGTGACCGGCGTGGCAAACCGCTGGTCGATTGCGACGGGCATCGCACGCAAGCTGCACGAGCACGGGGCTTCGATCGCACTGACGTATCAAGGCGAACGCGTCCGCGACGAAGTCGAGAAGCTCGCCGCCGAGCTGGGCAACGGCCCGGCGATTGAATGCGATGTGAGTAACGGCGCCTCGCTTACGGCGATGCGCGACGAGCTTGCCGATAAGTTCGGCCCACTCGACGTGCTGGTACACTGCATCGCCTTTGCCAACAAAGAGGACCTAGCCGGAAAGGTTTTCGACACTTCGAGAGCCGGCTACGCCTTGGCGCTCGACGTGTCGGCCTATTCGCTGATCGCGCTGGTAAGCGAACTGCGCGACTCGTTTCGGGACGGCGCCTCCATCATGGCGCTGACCTATCTCGGAGCGACCCAAATCGTGCCGAACTACAATCTGATGGGCATTGCCAAAGCGGCGCTCGAAGCCACGGTCCGCTACATCGCGTTTGACCTGGGTGACCGCAACATTCGCGTCAACGCAATCTCGGCCGGGCCGATCAAAACGGCCAGCTCGCGACAAGTTGGAGGTTTTTCGCGCATCCTCGACGTCGTGCCGAAGGTGGCGCCGTTGCGGCGCAACGTGACCGCCGACGACGTCGGAAACGTGGCCGTCTTCCTGGCTTCGGATCTTTCCTCGGCCGTCACGGCCGATGTGCATTTCGTCGACGCGGGCTACCACGCCATGGGGATGTACCCGCCCTAAGTGTTTTCTAAGATCCTGATTGCGAATCGCGGGGAGATTGCGGTTCGCATCATTCGGACGGCGCGCGAGATGGGAATTGCAACCGTCGCCGTGTATTCGGAGGCCGATCGCGCCGCCTTGCACGTCGCGTTGGCCGATGAAGCGTACGAGATCGGCCCCGCTCCGCCTTCGCAAAGTTATTTGAACGGCGATCGGCTGATCGAGTGCGCCCGCGCGGCGGGCGCCCAAGCCGTGCATCCCGGCTACGGTTTCCTCGCGGAAAACGCCGCCTTCGCGAGCAGCGTGGTCGCGGCCGGTCTAACGTGGATCGGACCGCACGCCGGTGCGATTGAGGCGATGGGCGATAAACTTCGGGCGCGCCAAGCAATGCGCGACGCGAACGTTCCTTCAGTGCCCGGAGGCCACGAGCCGATTGCGGACGTTGCCGGCGCCCGCGCTGCTGCGGAGAAATACGGGTTGCCGCTGGCGTTCAAGGCCGCTGCCGGAGGCGGCGGAAAAGGACTGCGCGTGGCGAGCTCGATGGACGAGGTGCCGTCGGCGTTTGAAACGGCCCGCCGTGAAGCGAAGGCTTATTTCAAGAACGATACGATCTATGCCGAGCATTACTTAGAGAACCCCAAGCACGTCGAACTGCAGGTTCTTGCCGACAAGCACGGCAGTGTCGTTCACGCCGGCGAGCGCGACTGCTCGCTGCAGCGCCGCCATCAGAAGGTGTGGGAAGAGACTCCGGCGCGTATCTCCGGCCACCTGCGCGAAGCGATGCGTGAGGCAGGCGTTCGCGCGGCAAAGGCGATCGGCTACGATTCGGTCGGCACGATCGAATGTCTGGTCTCCGGAGACGCTTTCTACTTTCTCGAGATGAACACACGCATTCAAGTGGAGCACACCATCACGGAGATGGTTAGCGGGCTCGATCTGGTACGCGAGCAGATTCGCGTCGCGGCGGGCGAGCCGCTCGGATATGGGCAGGACGACATCTCCTTTCGCGGCTTCTCGATCGAGGGGCGCGTCAATGCTGAGGATCCGGCGGTAAACTTCCAGGCTTCTCCGGGTGCGATTACCGCCTATCGCGAGCCGGGCGGCCTTGGCGTTCGAGTCGACTCGGCGGCCTACGCCGGCTGGACGATCCCACCCGACTATGATTCGCTCGTCGCCAAACTCATCGTCTGGGCACCAACCCGCGAGAGTGCGCTCGCACGAATGCGCCGCGCCCTCGACGAGTACGTAATTGAAGGGATTCCGACAACGCTGCCGCTGTTGCGCGCGCTTTGCGACAATCCCGAGGTCGCCGACGCGTCGTACGGCACGGCGACCCTCGAGCCGTTCGCCGCGACTCTGCGGCCGGCCGCGTTCAACGGACCGCGCTTGCCAGGACCGCCGGTGCACGTCGAACCGCGGCGCACCGCTCCGCGTTTACGCACGATGCGCAAGCGCGCCAACTCCTCCGACGGCGACGAGGTGCATTCGCCGATGCACGGACTGGTGGTCGAACTCACGGTGAGTGAAGGCGATACGGTCGCCGAAGGGCAAGTCGTGGCCATAATCGAGGCGATGAAGATGATGAACGAGGTGCGGGCACATAAGAGCGGCGCGGTGAGCGCCTTACACGTCGCACCGGGAGCTACGGTAGAGAGCGGCTCAGCGCTCTTAACGATCTCGAATGAGTAGAGAACTAAACGCCTCGGGAATTCCCATCGAGCAGGTCTACGATGCGGTCGAAGGGGCGCCGCGCGATTTGGGAGAGCCGGGTAGTTTTCCGTACGGGCGCGGCATCCGTGCCGATATGTATCGGAGGCGGCTTTGGACGATGCGCCAGTATGCCGGGTTTGGTACGGCGGCCGAATCAAACGCGCGCTACCGTTATCTGCTCGAGCAAGGCCAGACGGGGCTCTCCGTCGCCTTCGATTTGCCGACGCAGCTGGGCTATGATTCGGATGCACCGCAATCGCGCGGCGAAGTCGGCAAAGTCGGCGTTGCGATCGATTCGATCGCGGACATGGAGACCTTGCTCGACGGCGTGCCGCTCGACCGCGTGACCGTCTCGATGACGATCAACGCCCCCGC
This sequence comes from Candidatus Cybelea sp., assembly GCA_049517595.1. Classification (GTDB taxonomy): domain Bacteria; phylum Vulcanimicrobiota; class Vulcanimicrobiia; order Vulcanimicrobiales; family Vulcanimicrobiaceae; genus Cybelea. The sequence continues at coordinate 19,048 of JBEKRW010000004.1, forward strand.
GGCAATTCTGCTAGCCTTCTATCTCGCCGTCGCGCGCCGGCGGGGGATTCCGTTTTCCAAACTCGGTGGTACCGTGCAAAACGACGTGCTCAAGGAGTACGTCGCTCGCGGAACCTACATCTATCCGCCCAAGCCTTCGATGCGACTCGTCACCGACGTGATGGCCTACTGCGCGCGCGAAGTGCCGCTTTGGAACGCGATCTCCGTCTCCGGCTACCATATTCGCGAGGCCGGCTCCACGGCCGTCGAAGAGATCGCCTTTACCCTCGCCAACGGTAAGGCTTACCTGCAGGCCGCGCGCGAAACCGGCATCGTTCTGGACGACGTCGCGCCGCGCATCTCGTTCTTCTGGAACGCCCACAACGATTTCTTCGAAGAGATTGCGAAGTTCAGAGCGGCGCGCTATCTCTGGGCGCGAATTACGCGCGATGAGTTCGGGTGCCGTGACCCGCGCTCCCAAGCGTTACGGTTTCACGCGCAGACGGGCGGCTCGACGCTCACTGCGCAAGAGCCCGACAACAACGTCGTCCGCGTTGCGCTGCAAGCGCTGGCGGCGGTGCTCGGCGGAACGCAATCGCTGCACACCAATGGGAAAGACGAAGCGCTGGCACTGCCGACCGCCGAGAGCGCGCGAGTTGCCTTGCGCACCCAACAGATTATCGCATACGAGTCCGGCGTCGCCGATGTAGTCGACCCGATGGCGGGCTCCTACTATCTCGAGACGCTCACTAACGAGTTGATCGAGCGCGCGACGGGACTGATCGAGGAAGTCGACGCCATGGGCGGCAGCATCGACGCGATCGAAAGCGGCTGGATGCAGGCGCGCATCGCCGACTCGGCCTACGCCGCGCAACAGGCGATCGAACGGGGCGAGCAGGTCGTCGTCGGCGTCAATCGCTTCGCCGAAGCCGAGGCCGGGGCGCCCATTGCCTTGCAGCACGTTGACGAGCGCGCCGAGCACGAGCAGCTCGAGCTGCTTCGCGCCTTGCGCGCCTCGCGCGACTCCGATGCCGTTGCCGCAGCACTTGCGACGGTTCGCGAGGCTGCTGCGGGTGGGGAGAATTTGATGCCGAGGTTTATCGAGGCGGTTGATGCGGGGGCAACGCTCGGCGAGATTTGCAACGTGCTGCGCGACGTGTTTGGGACGTATCGCGCTAAGGAGGTCGTTGCGTAAGTGGAGATCGATCACGTTGCGATCGTCGTCAAGGACCTTGATGCGACGCTCCGGCTCTACACGGAGAGGCTCGGGTTTAAGCAAGTCTATCGCGAGACCATCGGCGATCAGGGCGTGGAGGCCGTGGGTTTGGAGGCCGGAGGCTCGTTCGTCGAACTGTTGCGACCGCTCGACGACGGCTCGCCGATTGCTCGCTTCCGGGGCGATGCAGCGACGAAACTCCATCATACGGCCTATCGCGTCGCCGACATCGCAGCCACGCTCGCGGAGCTGAAAGCGAAGGGCGTCCGATTGATTGACGAGCACGCGCGTAAGGGCGCTCATGGAAATCTAATCGCCTTTTTGCACCCGAAGGCGACCGACGGCGTACTTATCGAACTCTGCCAACCTATCCGCTAACATAGGAACTCGAACGACCACTTGATCTCAGGAAGGTCCCGACGGCGCCGTTGGGCGCTGTTATGGGCGGCGCTCGCCTCGGTTGCCGTCCATGCCGTTCTCTTAACGCTGCTGTTTTGGGCCGTGGCGCACACATTCATACCACGCGGCGCAAAAGAGACCGTCAGTGCGACGACGATTACGGTCCAGCGGCCGCCGCCTGCGACGCCCGCGCCGACCCCGCACCGGCACCCTGCGCACGTTGTCGTGCACCACGAAGCGGCGCCGGCGCACGTGCCCCCGCGAGAGCTGGCGAAAATCGTCGCGATTCGCGCCCCGTCACTTCCGCGGCATCCTTCCGCACCGTCGAAGATCGAGCGCGACCAAGCCGGATTCGCCAAGGAAGTCGCGCAACTCAACAAAGAGAACGACCCGCACGCGATTCCAACCATCGATCCGGGTTCACAAGAATCAGCGAGCAAGGACTACGCGTTCGCCGTTCCTTCGTCGTTACGCGGCAGCGAGCACGGCAACGGGATCATCACGCCGACGCGGCACTGGCGCGATAACGGCCGCGACTGCTATTACGGCCGCTACGAGTTCACCTATCCCGACGGCTCGGAGGAGGACGGCGAGATCGTCTGGCCGTTCTGTTACGATCCGGGGGCCGATCCGTTCACGCAGCCCCCGCACCAAATTCCCTTTCCGTTCCCGCTTGCCGGATTCAAGCTGCCGCCCGACACGCAGCTGCCGCCAATCGAGAAATCGGTCTATCAGCAGTGGGTCGCAGATCCCGGGTTGTCATCGCCGTAGCAAGAGCGGCGTAAGCGCGAGGCCGTTGAGGACGAACTGCACCGCGAGCGCGGCAAGGATGATGCCCAGAAGCCGGCTGACGACGTGGATTCCCGTCGTTCCGATCACGCGAATCAAAAACGAAGAGCCTCGCATGCAAAGCCACGTCACGAAAAGCGCAACGGCGTAGGCCACCGCGATGATGGCGTAATCGAGACGGTCGCCACGCGCCAAGTTGACCAGCAGCAGCACCGTCGCGATCGTTCCCGGGCCCGCGATCATCGGCACCGCGAGCGGGAAGACCGCGGGATTCTCGGTTTCGGCCGCCTCGCGTTCTTCGGCCTCGGTGCGCTTCGCGCCGGTTGGGCGCGCGAACAGCATATCGATCGCAATCAAGAAAAGCAGCACGCCGCCGGCAATGGTGAAGGCGGGCAGCGTGATCCCGAGATAGCCGAGAAGCAGACGGCCGACGAGCCCCATGAAAAGAATGACGCCGGCCCCAACGAGCACGGCTTGATCGACGATCTGATTGCGACGCGCCGGAAGGTCGCGCGCCGTCGCGCCAAGCGTCATCGGGATCATGCCGATCGGATCGATGATCGTAAACGCGGTAGCAAATGCCGTGGCGACAAACGCGATGTCCATGATGCAGCGACAGGGTATCGTTTCCGTGAGGCAAACGTCAAGTGTTCGATGGGTACGGCGCATAACGGCGACGTCGAGTTGGCCTTTGACGTCGAAGGCGAAGGTCCCGACCTCCTGATGATCGCCGGGACGGCGTCGGACCGCGCCCTTTGGAGTTTGGTGCGTCCGGCGTTGGCGCAATCGTGGCGAACGATTGCGTTCGATAACAGGGATTCCGGTGCGAGCTCGATCGTTTCGCAGCCGTATGGATTTGCCGATCTCGCAGCGGATGCTGCGGCGGTGCTCGATGGCGCCGGCGCGCGAGCGGCGCACGTTCTCGGGCACTCCATGGGCGGCGTGATCGCGCAAGAGCTGGCGCTCGCGTTGCCGGCGCGCTGCCATTCGTTAACGCTGGCCTGCTCGTGGGCGCGAACGGACCGCTACGCGCGCAACTGCATGGAACTAATGGGCGCGCTGGCGCACGGCGTTGCCGACGAGCGCACGTTGCTGGCATCGCTGCTCTGGGTGGGAGCGGCGCCGGCAACGCTGCGCGAGGTGGACATTTGGGAAAAGACCGACGCCGCGATGGCGCTGGGACCGCTTTGGGAAAAGACCGACGCCGCGATGGCGCTGGGACCGCTCGCGCCGCGTGAGGCGCTCGTCCGGCAATGGAATCTCAACCTACAGGCCGACACGCTCGATCGACTGCCGCGGCTGCGCTTGCCGGCACACGTTATTTGGTGCAGCGACGACCGGCTCTTGCCGCAACCTCTGTCGCGAACGTTGCAGGAAGCAATTCCAGGCGCGGTGGAGACGCGCATCGACGCGTGCGGCCACCTGCCGATGGTCGATCGTCCGCAAGCATTTTGCGACGCCGTTACCGGGTTTCTTTCAGGCGTACGAACGTGAACGGCGTCTTCACGATTGAGGATCTGCGCCGGCGCGCGCGGCGGCGGCTTCCACGCGTCGTCTTCGATTATATCGACGGCGGCGCCGACGGTGAGGTCACGTTGCGCGAGAACTGCACGGCGTTGCCGACGAGCGCACGTTGCTGGCATCGCTGCTCTGGGTGGGAGCGGCGCCGGCAACGCTGCGCGAGGTGGACATTTGGGAAAAGACCGACGCCGCGATGGCGCTGGGACCGC
>JBEKRW010000005.1:0-22061 GCA_049517595.1 Candidatus Cybelea sp.
ACGGGCGAGATCAGGGCCCTTGTAGGGCAAATGGCAAGCGATAATCCCTCGGTGTCGCTGTTCGGCCCGAAGGTTTGGCTGAAGCTCAACTGCCAACCTCTGGGTCACTAACATCGGCAGCGCAAGCGTCACGGAATATGTCGATGGCTCGCAGAAGCCGCACATGGTTATCACGAAGGGCGTACCGCATCCGGTAGGCATCGCAATCGATAAATCTGGCAATGTGTATGTAGCTAATCGCCTTACCTCAAGCGATGTCGTCGTCTATCCGCCCGGGAGCAAGACGCCATCGAGAGCAATCACAGATGGCGTTACGTCACCCGTTGCCATCGCAGTCGATGCGAGTGGAATCCTCTACGTAGCAAACATTACTGAAGCGAATGTTCAGGAATATATGCCGGGAGGGAGCGACCCTTTTAAGACGATAACGCACGGTCTAATCACCCCAGCGCCCTTGACCGTCAATAAAAAGGATGGTTGTACGCCGCGAATATTTCAGAGAACGACGTAGTAGAGTTTCGGCCCGGGTCGATCGACCCATCAAAACGGCATCAGTAAAGGCGTCCGTTCTCCGATTGGGTTGGCGATTTACCCCGCGGTGCTTCCGTAGCACGTTTCGCCCCGCGCCTCTGCCCCTCTGCACGGCTTCGCGATCGCGGAGCGCTGCAGTCTGAGACCTCCGCCCTCGAACCGCGGCCCCGGAAATCGGCCGGAACCGGAACTGCCCAGGGCCTTCTGTAGTATCCCGCGCCGAGAGGCATCGCAGCCATCAGACACTGGATCCTCCGTGGCTTCCCAACCAAGTCTCGATCGCCGCAAACAACGCCGGATCGAGATACGAGGGCGTGAAATATTCCCCGCCGGTTGACGCCTCGTCCGCCGGCAGCTTGATGAAGAGATGATCGTCGTCTTGCACCATCACGACCGTAACGTCGCGGTGCGTGCTTTGTGCGGCTTGCACGAGGCGCGGGGTGTCTGCCGGCAAGACTTGGATGTCTTTCGTCCCTTGAAGAATTAAGATCGGGCACGGGACGCGCGCGATGAGTACCACCGGATCGATGCCAAAGGAGCTTTGCAACCATCGGTTATCGGCGCTCAGCTTTTTGCCCGATGCGATCGCGTCGAGCTGTGCCTGCACCTGCTTCTCCGTCGCCGCACGATTCGCGCTCGAAACGTTGCGAAGCGCCTGTTGCTTCAAGATCTGCTCGAGCGGAAGCGCCGGTGGCGCCAGCAGAACGATCCCGCGCAAATGTCCGTCCGCGATCGCGATGCTCGGCGCGAGCTCGCCGCCTTCGCTGTGCCCTAGAACGTAGATTCGTTTCGGATCGATCCCGGGTTGCGCGCGCAGATAGGCGATCGCGTCGCGGGCGTCGGAGATCAAACGGTCGCGCACTGGAAACTTGCCGCCGCTCTTGCCGCACGAGCGCTTGTCGTAACGCAGAACCGCGTAGCCGTCGTTGGAAAGCCGGTTCGCGAGCTGCGCGAAAATTTTGTTCGGCCCGATCGTTTCGTCGCGCTCGTTGCAGCCGCTTCCGTGAACCAACACGAAGCCCGGGAGCGGCGTCGAGGCCGCATCGGGGATCGTCAACGTTCCGGCGAGCTTCACGCCGTCGTCGGTCTGTATCGAAACGTCGCGCGAGGTATAGCGCGGCGTCGGCAGCGGCAGCGGCGTCGGCGGTACGGACTTCGGCAGCGGCGCCATCGCCGAGTCGTAAGAGCGCAGCACGACGGTAAGGTCTTGCGCGGGCAGTTCGAAGCGGTCCAGCACGAACGTTCCTCGATGGAACCAGAGCGTAGCCGTCTGACCCGCGATGTCGACCGACAGGCCTTCCTCGCCAGGCGCACCGCCCTGCGGTGGTGGCGTCGGCTGACCGGTAACCGTCACCGGTATCGCGATGAACGCGCCGCAAAGGCAAGCCATGGTAAACCGCTTCACACCCGTCGTGGCGAGCGTGGCCGGGATGAGCGCGAAGCCCGCAGTCATGTTGTCGTTGACGAGAAATGGGGCGCCGGCCGGGGCTGCAATCGTCGTGTTCTGGCCGTCGACGGTCAGCGTCGCATCGTTTCCGGAAAACATCAGAACGATGTGCTTGCCGCCCGCATCGGCGACGTACGAAAGGTTGGCGAAGGTCGCCTCGCGGATTTTTCGCTCGCTGTTAATGGTGCGCCCCGGAAGGGATCCGCTCTCGCCGACGTCGAGCGTACCGCCGCTGCGGCGAACGAGGATCGTACTGCTCCCGACGCTATGCCCACCGATGCTCCAGTCGTAGTGGTACGTCCCGCTCGGAAGGAGCGCGACCATCAGCAGCGTCGCGATCATCGGAACGAGCAATCCATGAGATGATCGTTGACCATTCCGACGGCCTGCATAAACGCATAGCAGATCGTCGGGCCAACGAAGCGGAATTCGCGTGCGCGCCGGTCGCGGCTCATCGCTTCGGATTGCGGCGTGGAAGCCGGCACCTCCTCGCGCCGGCGCCAGCGGTTACGGATCTGCTTACCGCCGACGAACTGCCAGATATAGTTGTCGAACGAGTCGAACTCCTGACGCACCAATAGCAAGGCGCGCGCGTTGGAGACCGCCGACTCGATCTTCGCGCGATTGCGAACGATACCGGGGTCGAGCATCATCCGCTTGATGCGCGCCGGCGTCATATTTGCGACGAAGGCCGGGTCGAAACCACCGAAGAGCTGCCGGTACCGCTCGCGTTTGCGCAAGATCGTCTCCCAGCTCAGCCCCGCCTGCGCGCCTTCGAGCACCAAGAATTCAAAGAGCCCGGCATCGTCGTGCCGCGGCACGCCCCACTCCGCATCGTGGTAGGCGATCATGTCGGGCGTTGTGGCCCAGGGGCAACGTTTCACAGTCTTCGGCGGCATTAGCGACTCCGGCATTGCAGGCTTGGCCGTAATGGCTTATGACTAGGGCTATGCGCCCGGGCCTCGTCAAAAGGATTCCGCTGGTCGCCGCGCTGGCGACGCTGATCGTCCATCTTATTGGAAATCCCCATTACGGCTTCTTCCGCGACGAACTGTACTTTATCATCTGCGGTTTCCATCCCGCATGGGGATATGTCGACCAGCCCCCCGTCGTCCCTCTCTTAGCCGCGGCCACGCAGTTTTTTGGCCACTCGCTCTTTGCGGTACGCGCACTCTGCGCGTGTTTTGCCGCGGCCTCCGTCTATACGACGTGCTTGCTGGTCATCGAGCTGGGGGGCGGCGCATTCGCCGAGGGCTTCGCCGCGCTCGTCGCCGCCTTCACACCCGTATTGATGGATTTCGGAATGAAACTCTCAACCGATACCGTCGGGATCTGGCTCTGGCCGCTGGCGGCGCTGTACGTTTTGCGTATCGTCAAGGGCGCCGATCCGCGCTGGTGGCTCGCGGTAGGTGCGATCTTCGGCATCGCGATCGAGAGCAAGTACTCCGTTATCCTGTTCGCGGCGTCCGTCGTCGTCGCGCTGCTGCTGCTTCCGCAACGGCGCGCGCTCTTCACGCCCTGGTTCGCCGCCGGTATGCTGCTCGCGGCCGCCATCGCGCTGCCGAACCTCTTGTGGCAAGCGGCGCACGGATTTCCGATGTGGACGGTACTTCGCGAAGCCGCCGAATATCGAAACGTCGCGCTGACGCCGTTGGAGTACGTGGCGACGCAGCCGCTCGTTACGAATCCGTTGCTGGCGCCCGTCTGGCTGATCGGCTTGGCGGCGCTCCTGCGCCGATCTCTAACTCGATTTCTCGGCATCGCCTATCTGCTCTTGATCGCCGCCATGATCGTGTTCCACGGCAAAAACTATTATGCGGGCGACGTCTACCCGATTCCGATCTCCGCCGGAGCGGTTGCGATCGAAGCGTGGACGGCGCGCGCGACCACATGGCGGCCGGTACTGGCGATCTGCACACTGGCCGCCGGCATCATCCTCGTCCCGCTGCTGATGCCGGTTCTACCGGAAACGACGATGTCGGCCTACACTCGAATCGCGCAGGGCGTGATCGCGCGCAACATCGACCTCGCGCGCAGCGAGCGCACGTCGATCGGAAACTTGCCGCCCGATTGGGGCGACATGCACGGCTGGCCGGAGCTGGCGGCGGCTGTGGCGCGCATCTACCGTTCGCTGCCGCCCTCGCAGCGCGCGCAGGCCGCGATTCTGGCGAGCAACTACGGCGAAGCGGCCGCGATCGACTTCTTCGGACCGCAGTACGGGCTGCCACCGGTGCTCTCCGGCAACAATCAATTCTGGCTGTGGGGAACGCACGGCTACACCGGCAACGTTCTCATCGACGTGCACGGTGAATGCGAGGGGACGCACCTGTACAGGACTCGGGAGATCGTGACGCGGTTTTCGAATCCTTGGGGCAGGCCGTTCGAAAACGGCTTTCCGATCTCGCTCTGCGAGGGAATTACGCAACCGCTCGCCTTGTACTGGCCTAAACTACGGAACTATATTTAGGGATCGATCGCGCTTAGGAGCGTGGGATGAACACGATCGGCGAGGCGCCAGGGGCGCTCGGGCGTCACGATATCGTGCGACAGCGGCAGACCGGTTAAAACGCTAAGCTCGACGGTTTCGGGGCGATGCCGTTGCCACCGCCGGTAGAGCCGGCGAATCGCGTGGTTGTTCACGGCAACCTCAGCCGCATTGGTGACGATCGTCACGTGCTGCGCACCGGGGCACTCCGTCAGCGCTTCATCGAGCAACGCTCGCGCCATCCGATAGGACTGCGCGATCGCGTGCGTCGCATAGCGCGGGTACCCGCATGCCGCGATGTGCCGGTCGCGCAAGATCGGATTCCACCAGAGAAAACGATTTGGGAGGCGCAGCAGCCGTTCCGCAACGGTATTCATCAAACGATTTGGTATCAGTGCCACGCCGAAGAACGGCGCGATCGGCACGCAGCGGTCGACTTCGAAATGCTGCCCGATCCACGCGGCAAGCAGTCCGCCTAACGAAAAACCGGCGACGGTTACGCGATCGCCCAACTCTCGCGCGACCGTGACGTACTCGACTACCGCTCTGTAAAGATCCTCGGCGCGCAGGCGTTCGAGCGCGGGCGACAACCGGTCGGCGTGCCCGTGTCGCGGCAAGCGCGGCACGACGACGTTGTGACCGCGTTCGTAAAGGTCGGCGGCGACGCGTTCGAACTGCGCCGGACTCGCGCTTAATCCGTGTAGCAAGACGACCGAACGCGGCGTTCGCTCGCCATGCACGTACGCGCGCGTACGGCCGCTAAGGGAGACGCCGGGATGATCCCGAGCAACAAGCCGCTCGAGATGGTCGAAGCAGGTAGCCAAGGGCGTGTCCTTAAGACGGGAGAGGTGCATATCCTCTCGGACCAAGCGCAAGAGTTGATCGCGCGCGAAGAGCGTTATGGCGCGCATAACTATGCCCCGCTGGACCTGGTAGTCGAGCGGGCGCAAGGCGTTTGGCTTTGGGACGTTTCAGGGGATCGTTATCTCGACTGCGTCAGCGCGTACTCCGCCCTCAACCAAGGCCACTGCCATCCGCGCATTTATGACGCTCTCGTCGAGCAAGCGCGCCGGCTTACGCTTACGTCGCGCGCGATGCGCAACGATCGCATGCCGGGATTTCTCGAGAAGCTTACGCGCCTGTGTGGATACGATAAAGCGCTGCTGGTTAACACCGGGGTTGAAGCGGTCGAAACCGCGATTAAACTCGCGCGGCGCTGGGGCTACCGGCGCAAGGGCATCGCCCCCGGCGCGGCAACGATCGTGGTCTTTTCGAACAACTTTCACGGCCGAACTATGGCCGCCGTCAGCGCCAGCACGACGCCGGAGTACCGCGACGCCTTCGGGCCGTTTCTGCCTGGTTTCGTCGTCGTTCCGTTCGGCGACGCCGGTGCGCTCGAGCGGGCCTTAACGCCGCAAACGGCTGCCGTCCTCATCGAGCCAATTCAAGGTGAAGGCGGCGTGATCGTGCCGCCGGCCGGATATCTCAAGCGGGTGTGGGGCCTCTGCCGCGAGCACGAGATCTTGCTGCTCGCCGACGAGGTCCAAACCGGTTTCGGGCGGACCGGCGATCTTTTTGCCTGCGATTACGACGGGGTCAAGCCCGATGTCCTGATCGTCGGCAAGGCGCTCGGCGGGGGGTTCTACCCCGTCTCAGCCGCCCTGGCAAACAACGAGTTGATGGATCTCTTTGGGCCCGGCGACCACGGCAGCACCTTCGGAGGGAACCCCCTGGCCTGCGCGGTGGCCGAGGCCGCGCTCGACGTGATCGTCTCGGAAAAGCTTGCGGCTCGTGCGCGCTACGCGGGCGCGGCCATCATGCAGGGGCTGCGGGCGCTCTCCTCACCGCTAATCGTCGAGGTTCGCGGGCGCGGGCTGCTACTCGGCCTGCAGCTCAACGTCCCGGCCAGCCGCTTGTCGGAGGCCTTGCTCGAGCGAGGCGTGGCGGCAAAGGAGACGCGCGAATACGTCCTGCGCATCGCACCGCCGCTCGTCATCGGCGACGAGGCAATCGCCTATTTTCTCGACCGCTTTGCCGACGCCATAGGCTCGCTGAACGCCCCTTGACACTCCCCTGCCCCGGCGTGATATGGTTGGCGAGCCGAAGCAGCGGGTCGCTCCGCTCACCGGATGCCTTCGGGCGATCCGGTCTTCACCGAAGGAACCTACGGCTGGTTCCGCAGTGGGGTTGCTCCGGCAGCGCCCTTTTTTTTTGGAGATGAGCTCATAGCAAGACCCCTGCGCATCAACGATCAGATTCGCATTCGTGCGGTTCGGGTGATCGACGAAAACGGCCAGCAACTCGGAATTCTGCCAACCGAAGATGCGTTGGCGCGCGCACGAACCGCCGGACTCGATTTGATCGAGGTTTCGCCGACGGCCCAACCGCCCGTCTGCAAGATCGCCGATTTTGGGCGCTTGAAGTACGAGCAGTCGAAAAAGGACAAGGACACACGCAAAAAGCAGCGCCACGTCGAGCTGAAGGAAGTGAAGCTGCGGCCAAAGATCGAGACGCATGATTATGAAACAAAAGCAAGGATGGCGGAGCGGCTGCTGCTCGACGGGAGCAAGATCAAAGTGACGATCATGTTTCGCGGTCGAGAGATTACCTATACGTCGTTCGGACGCCGGCTGCTCGATCGCATGGCCGAAGACATGACGCCTCTGGCAATCGTGGAGCGCGAGCCGCGGCTCGAGGGCAAGAATATGTTCATGATTCTGTCGCCGCGCGCGACGCCGACCGGTCCGCCGAAGTTTTCCACCACTCGCGAAAAAGAGCAAAAGCCGACGGTCGAGCAGACCGTACCTGAGGAGCAGCCCAGTGCCTAAGATTCGAACCCACCGAGGAACCGCCAAACGCGTAAAGGTCACGGGGACCGGCAAGTTGCTGCACCGTCACCAATTCGACGGTTGCGGCCACATTCTGAGCAAGAAGAGCAAGAAGCGCAAGCGTAAGTTCCGCAAAGATCAGCCGACCTTCAAGGGCGATCTGAAGCGCTTGGCGCCGACGATTCCGTACCTGCTTTAAAGGAGACGTAGAGAATGGCACGCGTTAAACGCGCGGTTGGAGGTCTCAAGCATCGCCGCAAGGTGATGAAGCTGGTTAAGGGCTTTCGCGCCGCTCGCCGCCGCAACTATCGCGTCGCAAACGAAGCGCTGCTCAAGTCGCTGGCCTATGCGTTTCGCGACCGCCGCGTGCGCAAGCGGGATTTTCGCTCCCTGTGGATCAGCCGAATCAACGCCGCGGTTCGCCGGGAGGGCCTCTCATACTCCGTTTTTATGCACGCCCTCAAGAAGTCTGGGGTAACGCTGAACCGCAAGGCGCTCGCCGAGCTCGCCATCTCGGACCAAAAGGCGTTTGGCGCGTTGCTCAGCCTGGCCCGGCAGGCGGCGCAAAAATGACGGCGTCCCAAAGGCCCGCGACGCTCGATATCTAATCCAGAACGTATGCGACGTCTGAGTTCCGTCTTTGCGACGGCGCTTTCGCTCTGCGTTCTCGCCCAGGCCGGAACCTTGCCGGCAAGAGCCGATACGGGATTCACCGTGACCCCGGCGCTGTCCGACCGCATCGACCAAATGGCGAAGGCGCAGATCCATGCTGGGCGTACGCCCGGCGTCGCCATTGGAATCGTCGCAGACGGCCGAATCGTCTACGCTCGCGGCTTCGGGTTCTCCGATCTGGCCAAGCACGTGCCGATGAGCCCGGACACGCAGTTCTACGCCGGCGGCCTCACCCGGCAGTTTACTGCGGCCGCCGTTTTGCTGCTCGTCCAAGACGGTAAGCTCGCGCTCGACGATCACGTCTCCAAGTACGTTCCCGAGTTTCACTTAGGCGCCACGATCACGATCGCGCAACTGCTGGCGCAAACCTCCGGCCTTCCGCCGTCCTCGAAGATTCCTGGCGGTTCGGCCGATCGGACGCATCCGATCAAGCTCGCCGCCGTTCTCGCGTCGCTCGATCAAATGAAGCTCGTCGCCGTGCCCGGCAGCGTGTACGCCGACGATCCGATCAACTATCTCTTGGCCGCCTTGGTCGTCGAACGCGCCAGCGGCGTTCCGCTCTCCGATTATCTCGAACAACACATCTTCATTCCGTTGGTGATGGACAACACGTTTCTCGCCGGCGACAGCGGCATCTCGCCGCAGCACGCGATCGGCTACACGCGCACGTCTCACGGGTTCGATCCCGCGCCGGCCTGGGATCCATCTTGGCTCGGCGGCGACGGCGGCCTGGTTACGACGATCTACGATTTGGCGAAGTGGGATGTTGCGATGCCAATCTTGCTGCACGTCGATTCCGTGCGAACGATGTTTGCTCCGTCGGCGAACAGCGGGCCGACTCGCTACGGGATGGGCTGGGTGATCGACCGCCGCGGCGGTAAGGATTTCGTATGGTCCGACGGAGACATCTCGGGCTACCGCGCGATGAACGCGCTCTTCCCGGTACAACACGTCGGCGTCATCGTCTTTTCCAACGCTGACTCGCTGCACTTGCCTACGACGATTCCTGAGGGAATTGGGGGGCGCATTCTCGATTCGATCGTGCCGCCGGCTACGACGCATCTGAGCAACGCCACGATCGAGCGGGCGAGAGAGTGGCTGACGTTGTTGGCCTCTGGGCGCATTCGGCGCGACGAGTTGACGCCGTCGTTTAGCGCGTACCTAACCGACGATCTAGTCGCGCGCCAAAACCTTGCCGGTTTAGGGCCGCTGCAGTCGATCGTGCCCGTTTCGAGCACTGCGGAGAAGGACGGCGATACCTTGTATGAGTTTCTCGTGCGCTATCGCTACGCGCAGTATCATTACGATTTCGAGGTCACCGCTCAGGGAAAAATCGACGGGCTCAGGCTGATCGCCTAATCGTCACCGTCGGCGAGGCGGCGGCCGGTGGCCTCCACAACCTTACCCAGCATCGTTACCGCTTCGGCGCGAGTTGCATTGCTGAACATGAAGCGCAAGCGTTCGTCGGCATCCTCGACGATCAGAACCGAGCGGCGCCCCAGCCGAACCGATGCGATGAGCGAGCTCAAGTACGCTTCGTCTTCCGGCGCCAGCACGGAGTCTTCCGGCCCGACATTAGGCGGCTCCAACAGTCGTTTAATCACGGCATCAATGTCGCTGGGTATTTCCACCATTAACCTCCAAGACCCGAATCAGAATCCACCGCGTCGAATAGCAACGGGTCGACGCAGAATCGTCCCTACATACAACTATCGACCGACGTGACTTCCAATTTCACTTCGCCCGCCCTTCAGCCAAAATAAAGCCAGCATCGTCTTCGCGTCGGTCGTACCCTCAGCGACCAGGCGCCATGCCGTCTCTAGCGTGAATCGCCCTATCTCGATTCGCTCGTCCTCGTCGAAATCCGTGGGGCCTTCCGCAAGCTTGCCGGCATGGAAAAAATGCATGATCTCGGAGCAGAATCCCGGAGTCGTCCAAAAGGAACCAATCTTCGTTAGGGTGCCGGCGACAAAGCCGGTCTCTTCGCGAAGCTCGCGGCGCGCGCCGTCAACCAACGTCTCGCCGGGTTCGCACGTACCGGCTGGAATCTCCCAAAGTGAGGTCCTCGCCGGATGGCGATACTGGCGCACCAAAACCAGCTCGTCGCTTGCCGTCATCGCCACGATCGCGAGCGAGGCGCCATGTTCGACGACATCGAGGCGATGCGTGCTTCCGTCGTCGTACTTCACCTCGTCCACGCGAACGGCAAACACCCGGCCTTCGAATACCCGGCGCGATTCGATAATGCGCGGTACTGCTTCCATCTGCGTCACTTAGCGGAACGGTCCGACCGCGCCTCGTAGGAACCGTGTCATGCCGCAACCGCCGTCGTCCGTCATGACGGAAATCGCCTGGCTCGGCTTTTTCCTCGTCATTTTCGTCGCAGTGGTCTATCTGCTGGTGCGGACGCTGGTTCCGCATCACTTCAACGACAAAGTCGCGATCATGCTCGCCGCGATCGTCGCCGGACTCATTATGATCGGCGCTCGCGCGTGGTTCGGATCGCGCTCGCGCGGCGGCTGAGCGGTGGCGACGCGGCTGGGAGTTCACGCCGAGCGTTTAAAGAACGTTGCGGCGCTACGGCTGGTGAAGGGGCGGCGGGAAACCGGCCGCTTCGCCTTCGAAGGCCCAACGCTGCTCGAAGAAGCGCATGCTGCCGCGTTTCCGATCGACGAACTCTTCGTAACGCGAGCCGCCTACGACGCGACGCCGCTGGTGCGCGAGCTCGACGCCTCGGGTACGCCGACGTTCGTGGTCGAAGCGGTCAGCGCAGCGCAAATCTCCGATCTCGCCACCCCTCCGGGGATCCTCGCGGTCGCCCCGATGCGTTTTAGCAGCCTGGAGGAAATTTTCGACCACAGCGGCCCGGCCGTCGTGCTGGCCGACGCCGGCGATCCGGCCAATGCCGGAACCCTCTTGCGGTCGGCCGACGCCTTCGGCGCTGCCGGGGTCATCTGCGGCTCGCTGGGCGTCGAGCCTTTCCACCCAAAAGTGGTCCGCGGCTCAATGGGCGCCGTCTTTCGGCTAAGGCTCGCGGTGGGCGACCCCGCGCCAGTGGCGGAAGCGGCCCTTGCGGCCGGCGTACGGCTCCTGGGACTAACCGCGAAGGGTGAACCCCTCGGCGGCGAGGATTGGGGGCAGCCGGCGGCGCTGGTCGTGGGCCACGAGCGGCACGGTTTGGGGCGCTGGGAGGCCTGCTGCGCGCGCCTCATAGCCATTCCGATGGCGGGTTCGGCAGAGAGCCTCAGCGCCGCCGTAGCGGGTTCGATCGCCCTTTACGAGGCAACCCGCCGGGGGCCTGGCCGGTAACGTTAAGGTTTTGTCAAGAGAGTACTGCGGGCTCCAAAAGTCAAGACTACCGGGGGCAAAACTCGCATGGTATACTCAGCGCATTCCGCGACCGGCCGCCCCGGAGCAGACGGCTCAGAAGGAGACTTCAAAGCGCTATGGCAACGTCCAATCTCTTCTGGAGGCTTTTCGCCCAAACGGGTTCCATCGACGCTTATCTGGCTTACCGAAGGCTTCACGCGTCCCCAACTGCAACGTAAACGACCCTCGGCCGCGCAGGCCGAACGAGAAGTCAAAGCCGAGTTTTAAAGCGCCTGGTAGCAAAGAACACGCCGGGCGTTTTGCTTTGGAAGAGCTATGACGGAACTTGCCAGCAAACTCGACGACGTTTCGCAACGATTTGACGCTGCGGTCGATCGCGCGGACGACGAACAGGCGCTCGAGAGCGTTCGCGTTGCATATTTGGGCCGAAGCGGGGAAGTCACCACCGTGCGCCGCGCGATCGGAGCGCTTCCACCGGCCGAGCGCCCCGAGGCGGGAAGGGTCATCAACGACGCCGTTGCCGCGATGGAGCGCCGCCTTGCGGCCGCCTACGAAACGCTCGAGTCTCGCCAGTTCGACGCCGAGCTGTCCACATCGATCGACGTTACGTTTCCGTCCGTCCGCGGGCCCGCCGGCTCGATTCACCCCGTCCGCCGAATCATCGAGGAGAGCTGCGCCTATTTCGAGCGCCACGGATTCGCGGTCGTCGTCGGCCCGGAAGCCGAACCGGACTACTATAACTTCGACGCGCTCAACATTCCCGGCGACCATCCTGCGCGCGAGGGCTTCGACTCATTTTGGATTAGCGATACGCTGCTGCTCCGCCCGCACACGTCGCCGATGCAAATTCGAACGATGCAGACGCACCGGCCCCCAATCGCCATCGTCGCTCCCGGAAAATGCTTTCGCCGGGATGCCGTCGACGCGCGCCACCTCTTTCAGTTTCACCAAGTCGAAGGATTGCTGGTAGCCGAAGGCATCCATTTCGGGCACTTAAAGGGCATGCTGACGGGACTGTGCCGCGAGCTGTTCGGCGCGGCGCAGAACGTGCGGTTTAGGCCGTCGTTCTTTCCGTTTACCGAACCGAGCGCCGAAGTCGATACGACGTGCCCAAAATGCAAAGGCACCGGCATGCTTGGATCGCAATCTTGCAATATGTGCGGCGGATCTGCCTGGATCGAGCTGGGCGGGTCCGGAATGGTCCATCCCAACGTCCTGCGTGAGGTCGGATACGATCCCGAGCGTTACTCCGGGTGGGCCTTTGGTTTTGGCGTCGAGCGCTTGGGGTTAGCTCGATATGAAGTCGACGACATTCGCCGCTTCGTCAAGAGCGATCCTGACTTTCTCGCGCAGCTGAGTTGACGAGGAGAGCACCGTGCGCGTCCCCATAAGCTGGCTGCGCGAGTTCGTGGCGCTCCCTCCCGATGCGCAGACCATCGCCGACCGGTTGGCGATGTTGGGTTTTCCGGTCGCCGAGATCGAACGGCGCCCAGAAATCACGGGCGTCGTTACCGCGCGCATCGCGGCGTTGGAGAAGCATCCGAACGCCGATCGCCTGCAAGTTGCACAGGTAGATATTGGAGCTGATGCTCCGCTGACGATTGCGACCGCTGCCACGAACGTGGCTGCGGGCCAAACGATTGCCGTGGCAACGATCGGCGCGCGGCTTCCGTCGCTAACGATTGCGCCGCGCACGATGCGGGGCGTCAGGTCGCAGGGCATGATGATCTCCGCCGAAGAGCTCGCGCTGCCGGGCGAGTGGTTCGAAGACGGCATCATGCAACTCGAGGCAGGCTGCCCTCTGGGACGCAACGTCGTCGAGCTCTTCGGGCTCGATACCGCGGTGCTCGACGTTGAGATTACGACGAATCGTCCCGACGCGATGTCGATTGCCGGACTGGCGCGAGAACTCGCGGCTTCCTATGGCACCGAGCTGCGGTTGCCGGAGTTCGTCAACCCCGGTCGCGGGGCGGAGCCGCCGGGAGAAGAACCGCAGGTATCGATCGAGTCGAGCGACTGTTATCGTTTCGTCGCGCAACGCATCGACGGCGTGCGCGTCGCGCCCGCGCCCGCCTGGATGCGCGTTCGGCTCGCGCTCTGCGGCCAGCGCCCGATCAACAATCTCGTCGACGTGTCGAACTACGTCATGCTCGAAACGGGCCAGCCACTGCATTTTTACGACGCGCAAGCGATCCATGGCGGGCGCTTGATCGTCCGCAGCGCTCGCGACGGCGAGAAGATCGTCACGCTCGACGACGTCACGCGAACGCTCTCCCCGCAAGCGCTCGTAATCGCCGACGACGAGCGGCCGCTTTGTCTTGCGGGGCTGATGGGCGGCGCGATAAGTGAAGTCCGCCCCGAAACCACGGCGATCGTCCTCGAAGCGGCGAACTTCAACGGCGCCCGCGTTCGACGCATGAGCAACGCGCTCGCGCTTCGCTCGGAGGCTTCCGCCCGTCACGAAAAGTCGCTGCCGCCGGCACTGACCGATCTCGGCGCCGCGCGCGCCGCGGCCCTTCTGTGCGACCTCGGAGCGACGGTCTACCAACCTCGCGCGTTCGGCCAGCCGGTAACGCAAGCGACGGCGATCGCGCTAAAAGTTAGCGACGTGCAACGCCTGCTGGGCCTGCCGCTTACGCTGGAAGTGATCGAACACCACCTGACGGCGTTGGGTTGCGTGATCGAGCGCGTCGAGCCCGAAACTTTGGCCGTCATCCCGCCGGCCTGGCGTGGCGACCTGGCGATTGCAGCCGACTTGATCGAAGAGGTTGCGCGCATCGAAGGCTACGAACGAATTCCCACCGTCGTGCCGTCGGTTCCGGCGCACGAGATCTCGAGCGCCGCGTTTGACCTGCAGAGCCGCGTCGCGCAGGCCCTGGCAGGCTTGGGGTATCGCGAGATCGTCACGCAGTCGCTGCGCGATGCGGGATCCGTTGAAGTTCGAAATCCGCTCTCCGAAGAGCAACGCTTCCTGCGCGATTCGCTGGCGCCGGGAATCATCGAGTACCTCGCGGAGAGCGCGTCGCCGGTCCGCGTCTTCGAGATCGGCGAGGTCTTTGAGTCGGGCGGCAACGGCGTCGTCGAGCAGTCGCTGCTGGCGTTCGGCTTTTCGGCCGACTCGCTTGACGAGCCGCCGTGGCGCGACTCCCATTTTCTCGCGCTCAAAGGCGATTGCGAACAGCTCCTGCGCAAGATCACCGGGCGCGACGCCGAGATGACGCGCGGCACGCGACCGAGGTTTCATCCGGGAAAGACAGCGCTGGTTACGCTCGACGAGCGCGAAGTCGCTCATCTTGGGTGCATCGATCCGCGAGCGGCTAGAGCCGCCGGGTTGCGCCGGCCGGCGTACCTTTCCGTCGTCAATATCGCTTCGTTGCCGGCGTACGAAACGCCGCACTACCGCGCGCCGTCGAGATTTCCCTCGACGTATCGCGACGTTGCTTTGGTCGTCGATATCGACGTCAACGCGCGCGACATCGAGCGCGCGATCGCGGCCGCCGTCGGCAGCCTGTGCACCGGTGCCAAGGTGTTCGACGAATATCGCGGCCCCCAGGTCGGTGAAGGGCGCAAGAGTCTCGCGACCCGTGTGACGCTGCAGCGCTTCGATGCGACCATCACCGACGAAGAAGCCGATGCAGCCGTTTCGCGATTGCTCGGCGCGCTGCAAAAAGAGTTTGGAGCGGAGATCCGGACTTGATCTTGGGCATCGCCTGGCCCGATCTCGTTATCGTCATCGTCCTGGGAATCGCGACTGCC
Source organism: Candidatus Cybelea sp. (assembly GCA_049517595.1). GTDB lineage: Bacteria > Vulcanimicrobiota > Vulcanimicrobiia > Vulcanimicrobiales > Vulcanimicrobiaceae > Cybelea. The sequence goes on from JBEKRW010000005.1 coordinate 15,050, forward strand.
AAGGGCTACTCCCGTGGCTTCGTTTCGGAGCTTGGCGGAGCCGTCGCGGTGACGGGCGCGTTGGTCACACCCTGGTTTTACAACGGAAGCTTGGACGCCGCCATCGAGCAGGTGACAAAGCTCGGCCCCGGCTCGGCCCACGTCGTCGGAATGTTCGGCACGGGGCTGTTCACGTACGTCATCATTATCTTTATCGCGCGGCTGCTCGGCACGATCGCCAAGCTTCCGGTGCTGGGCCTCGGCAACGCGCTCGGCGGGGCGCTCATCGGCTTTCTGAAGGGTGCCATCCTGTTATGGCTCGTGCTTTTCATCGCGCTCTTCTTTCCGCTCTCACCGGATATTCGGGCCGACCTGCATCAATCGCGATTGGCGCCCTATCTCGTTACCTACGACCCGCCATTGGACGACGCAATGCTCTCGACGATCCCCTGGTTCGCGCGGCCGTTCGTTCTGCCGTACTTTAGGCGACACCACTTGTAAGTTCGAGCTGCGCCGTCTCGATCGCAGCTAAGGCGGTTTGCAAATCGCTCGCGGACACGTCGCCCATCGTTCCGAACCGCACGATCTTTCCCGCAAGCTCGGCCTGACCGCCGGAGATCACCACGCCGTATTCCTCGCGCAACGCGCGTAAAAGCGGACCGGGATCGATGCCGGGCGGTGGATAGGCCGCAACGACGGTGTCGGAATGCGCTCCGGGGCGCGAAAGCAGGGTAAAGCCCAGGCGTTGCAGTTCTGCGCGCACGAGGCCGGCAAATCGGGCGTGGCGTTCGAAGGCCGCCTGCATTCCGCTCGCGTGATACGCAGTCAGCGCAGCGTCGAGCGCGAAGAGAATCGAGATCGGCGGCGTCCATGGCGTTTGGCCGATCTGCGAAAACTCGATCGCGCGGCGCAGGTCGAAGTAGAAGCGCGCAAGCGCGCGGTTCTCCAACCGCGCTCGCGCGCGCTCGCTCAGGGCAACCATAGCGACGCCGGGCGGCGCGGCAAGGGCCTTCTGCGAAGCCGTCGCCACCGCATCGTAACCCCATTCGTCCATGCGAAACTCGCTCGCCCCAAGGCCGCTCACCGAGTCGACGAGCGTGATCGCGCCGTGGGCGCGCAACATCGGCGCAAGCGCCGCCATGTCGTTGGCAACGCCGGTCGAGGTCTCGTTGTGCGTCAGCAAAACGCCGGTGATACGCTTTTCCGAATCGGCATGGAGGCGCGCCTGCAGCGCCTGCGGGTCGACCGCCGCGCCAAGCGGCGTTTCCAAGGTCTCCACGCTGCAGCCGTAGCTTGCGGCGATGCCCCCAAAACGCTTTCCGAAAGAACCGACCGGGCACGAGAGCAACCGCTCTCCCGGAGTAAAGAGGTTCGCGACCAGCGCTTCCATGCCGCCGGTTCCCGAGCTTCCTAGAATCGCGATCTCGCCGCGAGTCCCGAAGACGGGGCGCAGAGCCGCGACGATCCGCTCCAACATGGCGGCAAACTCCGGTCCACGGTGATCGATCAGCGGACGGTCCATCGCGCGCAGGACCGGCGGCGCCACCATCACCGGCCCGGGAAGGAATAACAGTTGCCTCGGCATCGAATACTGCTTCGATGAACGTCGAGAGCATCCGCTTAACCGAACTCTCGGCATGCGCCGGCTGCGCCGCGAAACTCGGAGCGGCCGAGCTGCGCGGTGTGATGGAACGCGTCTCGCCCGCGACGAATGCGCGCGTACTCGTGGGCTACGGCAACGGCGACGACGCCGGCGTCTACTTGCTGCGCGAGGATCTCGCGCTCGTCCAAACCGTGGACTTCTTTCCCCCGATCGTCGACGATCCGTACGACTTTGGGAGAATCGCGGCAACCAACGCGCTCTCCGACGTCTACGCCATGGGCGGCACCCCGCACACCGCGCTCAATATCGTGGCCTTTCCCGAAGACCTCGACCTCGCGATTCTCGCGCGGATTCTCGAGGGCGGTGCCGCCGTTGCACGCGAAGCAGGGGTCGCAATTGTTGGCGGGCACACGATCAAAGACGCCGAGCCGAAGTACGGTATGGCGGTTACCGGCGTCGTCGATCCGCAGCGGATCGTCACCAATGCCGGCGCGCGGCCCGGCGATATATTGGTGCTCACCAAGCCATTAGGGACGGGGATTCTCACGACCGCGCTGCGGCGCAACGCCATCGTGCCGAGCGACCTCGGAGAAGCGGTTGGGTGGATGACGACGCTCAACGAGGCCGCGGCCGCCGCCATGCTCGCGGCGGGCGCGCACGCGGCGACCGATATCACCGGCTTCGGTTTGCTCGGCCACGGCGAGAGCATGGCGCGCGCGTCGGGCGTGCGGTTTCTTTTCAATGCGACGGCGGTGCCGTTGATGGCGCGGGTGCTCGAACTCATCGGCGACGGCATCGTCCCCGGCGGCACGCGCCACAACGCGGAGACGCACGCCACCTTTACCGAGTTTGCGCCATCGGTCGCCGAGGCCGTGCGCTCGGCACTCTCCGACGCGCAAACGTCAGGCGGCTTGCTGATCGCCGTCGCGCGCGAACGTCTCCCGCTCCTCCTGGGTGAATTGAACGACCGCAGCACGATGGCTGCGGTCGTCGGCGAAGTTCGCGAGGGAAGCGGAGTCGAGGTTATCGTTTAAGTTTGCGCTTGCGCTCCGGAGCTCGTTTGACGGCGCCGTTTCGCCGCTTGGCTTGCGCCGTACTTGTCACCCTGAGCGCCGAACGGCGAAGCGGTACGACGTTATTCGCGTGCGCATGGTCCGAGCCAAGCGGCACCGGCGAAATCAGCCGTTTCCCGAGTGCGTGATGGAGGACTTCGGAAAGCTCCTCGACTGGAATGAAGGTCATGGTCTCGCGAACTTCCTTCGGAATGTCGTCGAGGTCCATCTCGTTGCGCAGCGGCAGCAAGATCTTGGTGATGCCGGCGCGCTTCGCACCGAGCGTCTTTTCCTTGATGCCGCCGATCGGGAGCACTTGTCCCGTCAGCGTGATCTCGCCCGTCATCGCCAAGTTCGCGTCGACTTTGATGCCGGTCAGCATCGAAGCGATGGAAGTCGCCAGCGCGATGCCGGCCGATGGGCCGTCCTTCGGCGTGGCGCCGGCGGGAAGGTGGATGTGGATATCGTGCTTGGCAAAGTAGTCGTCGGGTAAGCCCAACTCCGCCGAACGCGAACGCAAGAACGAAACGGCAGCTTGCGCGCTCTCCTTCATGACGTCGCCCAACTGTCCGGTCAGCACGAGCTTGCCGGTTCCCGGCATCGACTGCGTCTCGATGAAGAGAATGTCGCCGCCGACCGGCGTCCAAGCCATGCCCGTTGCAACTCCCACCGAGGCGACGCGCTTGCGCACCTCGTTGAAGAATCGCGGCCTACCGAGATACTCGACGAGGTTCTCGGGTTTGACGCGTGCCTTGTAGCGCGCGTTCTCCGCGATCTTCCGCGCGATCTTGCGGAAGACGGTTCCGATCTCGCGCTCGAGATTGCGAACGCCGGCCTCTCGCGTGTAGTCGTTGATGATCGCGCGAATCGTCGCGTCGCCGATCTGCGCCTGAGAGTCGCGCAGACCGTTGTACTTCCGCTGCTTCTTGAGCAGGTACCGCTTCGCGATCTGAAGCTTTTCGAGCTCCGTATAGCCCGATAACGTGATGATCTCCATGCGATCGCGTAACGGCGGCGAGATCGTGTCGAGCGTGTTCGCAGTGCAGATAAAGAGTACTTGCGAGAGATCGAACGGCAGATCGAGATAATGGTCGCGAAAGTTGTTATTCTGTTCCGGATCCAGCACTTCGAGCAGCGCCGACTGCGGGTCGCCGCGAAAATCCGCGCCCACCTTGTCGATTTCGTCGATCATCATGACGGGGTTGCGCGTCCCGGCGTCACGAATTGCGCGAACGATCGTGCCCGGCATCGCGCCGATGTAGGTGCGCCGGTGGCCGCGAATCTCGGCTTCGTCGCGTACGCCGCCCACCGAAAGGCGAACGAACTTGCGTCCCATGGCGCGAGCGATCGACTGACCCAGCGAGGTCTTACCGACGCCCGGCGGTCCGACGAAGCAAAGGATCGGCCCCGTCAGCTTCTTTTTGAGCTTTCCAACGGCTAAGTACTCGACGATCCGGTCCTTGATTTTTTCGAGGTCGTAATGATCCTCGTCGAGCACGGCGCGCGCGGTCGCGATCTCGATGTGGTCGGGCGTCTCCTCTTTCCACGGCAGCGTCACCAACCAATCGAGGTACGTGCGAATCACGCTGTATTCGGGGCTCGCCTGCGGAACTTTCGAAAGCCGGTCGAGTTCGCGGTCGGCCGCCTTCTTTACGTCGGGCGGCATCGCCGCGCCGTCGATCTTCGAGCGCAGTTCGTTGTTCTCGGCCTGCTGCGGATCGACTTCGCCAAGCTCTTCCTGGATTGCGCGCAACTGTTGACGGAGATAGAACTCGCGTTGATTTTTCTCCATCTCGCGCTGAATGTCGCTTTGAATCTTGTGACCGAGCTCGACGACCTCCAACTCCTTGGTGAGAAGCATCGTCAGCTTGCGCATGCGCTTGGCAGTATCGCGTTCCTCGAGAAGCGCCTGCCGGTCGGCGGTCTCCAAACGCATCGTCGAGGCGACGAAATAGGTCAGCACCACCGGATCGGTGATGTTGGCGACCTCCATCTCCATCTCGCGCGGCGCTTGTGGAAGATACGAAAGCAGCTTTTGGAAGAGTCCGGCAAGATTACGCTGCATCGCGACCAGCTCTTCGTTTTCGACGGTCGAGTCGGGCAGCTCGGTGTAGGCGGCAACCATGTACGGCGCGACCTGCGTGAACTGCTCGATGCGAAAGACCTGCTGACCGGCGACGATGCACCGCAGCGTGCCGTCGGGGACCTTCAGCATCTTTTGAATTACGCCGATCGTGCCGACCCGCTGCACGTCTTCGGGACCCGGGTCTTCGATCTCGCGATCGCGCAGAACGGTCAGCCCGATCGGTTTTCCTTCGCGCAGCGCTTCTTCAACGAGTTGAATTCCGGCCTTCTTCACGACCGCCAAAGGAATGACGGTGTGCGGAAAAAGCACGGCCTCTTGGAGCGGCAGAATGCCGATCAAGTTGGCGGGAACGATCTCTTGAGTAGATTTTTGAGCCATCTGTATTTAGGAATGCGTCCTTTTTACCAAAATGTGGAGCTCGGTTCGGGCCGTCGGCTGGTAGGCCGTCGCCGCAATCGGCGCGACGACGATCAGAAAACCGTCCTCGTACGTCGCGGCGATCCGTTCGTATTCCACCGCGACCGGTAGCGCGATTCGCTTGACGAACTCGCCGTGAGCGATCTCCTTCTGAACGAAGGAGCCCCCTCGCAAGCGAGCGCGGCGGCGGCCGCCGATGATGAGGCAGCGCTCGTCGAAGACGACCCGCAGACTCTCCGGATCGGCTCCGGCTAGCTCCACCACCACGACGACGCGCCGCTGATCCTCGTCGACAAAGACGTCAGCATTCGGCGCGAAAGCACCCAACCGGGCTCGAACGACGAACTCCATCAGGGCCAATAACCCGTCATCTTAGCACTCGGATGCGCCCTCTGCTAAACCTACATATTGGGGTCAGGAAGCGGGCGCGTGGTCGGCCAGACGACGCAGGGGATGAGCTCGACGCGCAAGGCGGCCAGGGCGGTGGGCGGTATCTGCACCCTAAAGTATTGCGGGTACCCCGTCGGCTTGCCGTAACGGCTCTGCGGCGGAAATACGTTGTTCGAGACGCCCATGACATGGGTCGAGGCCAAGACCGCGTTGATCGCGGTGGCATTCCCCGCGGACATGTACGTGTTGGTCCGTTGGCCGAGCCACGTGCCGCCATCCGCGGTCGTGTACAGGAAGCCGATGGTCTGGCCGCTCATCATGGTTGACGTCGAGACCACTTCATCAATCCGGGTGAGCTGCATGTTGCGGGCGACCGGCTTCATGAGGACCTTTGGCACGGGCCTGGGCGAATCGAGGCACGAGCCGCTTTCGAGCGGGGGCTGCGACAGCGGGGGCATCGGGGGAGGCGCTTGGGCAACGGTCATACCGAGCACGGCGAGGACGAAGGTTGCAATTGCAAACATGACGCGGCACTTCGCTGGAATGTGGACATTCCCCCGATGAGCGCGCCCGCACCCAAGCTGATTCGTCTCCTGGGCGGCCGGGATGCCGCGCTCATCGTGATGGGCGGCATCATCGGCTCGGGTATCTTCATGAACCCGTCGGTCGTCGCCCGGTTTGTCGGCAGCGGTTCGCTGGTGATGGCGGTTTGGGTCGCCGGCGGTGCGATTGCGCTCTTGGGCGCCGGCATCTTCGCGGAGCTGGCTGCGCGGCGTCCTGCGGACGGTGGTCTCTACGCGTATCTGCGGGACGCGTTCCATCCCGCGCTTGCCTTCATCTTCGGCTGGACGCTTCTGCTCGTCTCGCAAAGCGGCGGAATGGCCGCGGCCGCGGTGACGTTCGCCAACTACTTTGCGACCTTGACGACGTGGCACGCTTCTACTGCGGGAGCCGCCGTCGTTGCGATCGGGGCATTCACCGCGATCAACGCACTGGGCGTTCGCACCGGAACGACGACGCAAAACGCGTTCATGGTGGTCAAGATTCTCGCGATCGCGGCATTCGCAGCGATCGGTCTTTTCGTTGCGCGTGGCCCCGCACCGCCAGTGCCGGTTCACGCGCCGGCGGCTGGAGCACTCGCCGTGATCGGACTGGCGATGGTGCCGGTGCTCTTCGCCTACAGCGGTTGGCAAACGTCGAGCTTTATGACCGCGGAGCTGCATCAGCCGCAAAAAACGCTGCCGCGAGGCCTGATCGCGGGCGTCGTTCTGGTCGTCGCGCTTTACCTGGCGGTCAACGCCACCTGTCTGCACGTGCTCGGCATCGACGGATTGGCGGCAACCAATACGCCGGCATCGCAGGTCGCCGGAATCGCGTTCGGTCCGATCGGTTTGACGATCATGGCCGCCGTAATCGCCCTTTCGACGCTCGGCTTCTTGAGCAACCAAATCCTTACTTCGCCGCGCGTCTACTTTCAGATGGCGG
>JBEKRW010000006.1:0-21050 GCA_049517595.1 Candidatus Cybelea sp.
CGCGGCTGAGGTTGTGCGCAAGACCGAGCATCGCGGAACGTCCTACGTTGTGGACGACGACGGCTTCTGCCACGTTCGGGGGGAGTACGGTAACCCTGAGCGGTCAGCGTTCGAGTACACGAAGGCCGAGGTCATCGCCCTGCGGGGCATCCTCCGGAAACGGGGCGCGAAGACGGCCTTCGACGTGGCGGAGGGGCTGCTGGCCGAGGCCCTTGCCGTTGCCGATGGCTGGTATACTGTGGCGGTGAGCACGTCGGCGGAACGGATGGCGCGCAAGCGCGCGAAGGCGCCTGCCGGGACTTGCGTGACTTGCCTCAAGCGGAAGGCGCGCAAAGGCCTCCGGACGTGCGAAGAATGCAACGCTGCCGCGATCGACCGAGTCCGTGTTTCTCGGCAAGAACCGCAGAAGAAGCCCGCTCGACGCAAATAACAGGCGCGGGACTTAGTGGGAGGGCTACGGCATTGCCAAAACCGGGGAAATCGCGCGGCCGTCCAAGGCCATCGCCCCTTCGATGCTGCACCGAGGCGGGAACGCTGCATTTTCGCCCAGCGCGAAACTTGCTAAGAGCAACGCACCCGACTCGGACTAACTCGGACTAATCGGTCGCAGTCGGACGAACCGACTCGCAGCGAGACGCAACGAGTTAGCGCAGCCTCACGCGTCAATAGGGTTAGGAGCAGCGACTCAAAATGAGTCAGGATGGGCCTCGCGAGATTCGAATCCTACCAGGCCCACCATGAACCGATAGGGGTGTTGGATGCCACGTTCGGGCTTCGGCCGCCATACTTTAGGCCTTATCGTTGCAGCGGCACTGCTCGCGGCGTGCGGTGGAACACGGCCTCCGATGGGCGCAATGGCGCAAACCACAGCCGTTGCAAGGCACGCCGATCGTGGCAAGTCGTGGATGCTGCCGGAGGCGGCACAGATCAAGAAGCTGCTATATGTGTCGGATGCTGCTACAGATGACGTGTTCGTTTATAATTACGTCTCCGGAGAGGAAGTTGGGAAACTCACGGGCTTCGATGACCCCGGGGCTCAGTGCGTCGACACAAAGGGCAACGTATATATTGCGACTGCGTCTGGATTAGTTGCCTACAGCCACGCCGGGCAATTCATCCGTAATGGGGGCTTTGCACCCACGACGGGCTGCGCCTTTCACGGTAATCGGATTCACCCATTACGCGAAGAGTCCGGCGTTAACTACATCTACAAAGACGGTTCCGGCTTCATCTGTATTGGGAATCCACACAGAAAGTTCGCAACGTGCGATGGCCAGGCCGCCTGCTATACGATGTGGCCGGGTGGCTTCTACGCCACCGGAAGCCCCTACGTTGTGGAAGGCGAGACCGACGGCGTCGTTTCGATATGTGCCACGAAGCCCGCAAACATGTCGAGCAGGCCTCGATTGGTCGGGGACCCGCTAGTTACGCTTTCGTTCGACGGCACGATTTACGCCCCGGGCTCGGTAATGTGGGACGGCGAATATCTCGCACTAACCGATGAAGAGGCGGGTGGCGCCGACCAAACCGGAATCTATCAAGCGACGTTATCCCGCACGACGCTGACGTCGCACGGCGAAACGATCCTCAGCGATCCATGCGACTCGGGTCTTACCGACGTTGTCCAGCCCTTTATCGTCGGTGCCAAGAATACACCACAAAATAAAATGCAAGGAACCGTTGTGGTCGGCGGCAACGCATTCTGTCCGGGGACGTTCGATTATTGGAAGTATCCCGCTGGCGGCGACCCGATCATGACGCTGCCCTCAGCACCGCAAGAGCCCGTGGGTCAATCCGTCAGCATCGCTCCTTAGGCCGTTTGGTCGGCGCGTCGCTAACGATCCTTACGGCGTTAGCGCAAAGACGATTCCGCACCCGGGATCGGTGCCGCCGCTTCCGCAGTAGCCCAAACCGCCTGCTGTAGCCGTGCCGTACAGAGTACTGTTCACGTTGACAAGGCTTGCCATCGGATAGTAGCCGGCGCCGCCGAGTGGGTTAAACCAGCGCCGTAGGGCTAAGCAAGCGCAGCTCGCCAGGACGTCATCGCTATACGGGGCTAAGCACCGGCATGCCGAAACGTTGCTGGGCTGCGTGACTTGACGGAGCGAGGAGCAAGGTAGATGAAGAACCCAGGTTTTGGTCGCTACGCACTTTGCAGTTGCGTGGCTGCGGCAATGCTGACAGGGTGCGCCCTTCGACAGGCTCAGGATGACATGCCGCCGCCGATTGGCGCGCCGGGTGACATAAATAGCGGCGCCCGTGCGCTTCCGAACCAGAAAACGTTTCACTACACCGGCAAGATGCAGTCGTTCAAAGTACCGGCGGGGGTGACGAAGATCACCGTCGTCGCGCGCGGTGGCGCGGGGGCGGGCGAAACGTCTTCGTCATATAGTTACCGCGAGTATTTTGGACGCGGCGGTCGCGTTTACGCCGTTCTCCCAGTGCGGCCGCGCGAAATACTCTATGTTTTTGTCGGCGGCCAAGGATCGTTGTCGGCAGGCGGTTTCAACGGTGGCGGAAGCCCCGGGATTGACGCAAGTGGACGTGAGGGCTACGGTGGCGGCGGCGCCTCGGATGTGAGACGGCGTGGCAATACGCTGCGTGACCGCGTTTTGGTCGCTGCGGGAGGCGGAGCACAAAGCTGTTGCGGTTTTAGTCTTTTCGGCGGTAAGGGCGGCCCCCAGGTCGGCGAGGCTGGCGAAAGCGACTATAGCTACGGCGTCGGCGGCGGTGAGGGGGGGACCCAGAGTCAGGGTGGCGCTGGGGGCGCTGGTGGGATCGGCAGCGGAAGTGGGAGCCAAGACGGGACTCCCGGAGGATCAGGAACGTCGGGTCGCGGTGGTAGCGGGGGCAACGGGGCCATCGACGGGTACTGCAACCGGTCCAACTACCAATGCGCCGGCGGTGGTGGTGGTGGCGGCGGTGGCGGTTACTACGGTGGCGGCGGCGGCGGTGGCGGCGAGGGCGACGCTTACTACGGCGCGCCCGGTGGCGGCGGCGGAGGCGGGTCGTCGTACGTCGAGTCGCGCGCCACGAGAGTACAGATGTGGCGAGGCTGGAAGAAGGCGACCGGTAATGGCCTTGTCGTTTTTAGCTGGTAGCGGCGTGAAAGCACCAAAACCCCAACGGTATGCGGTCGGCGTTTGCGCAGCCATTGCGGCAATGCTCGCCGGGTGCGGCGGATCGCAGCCGTTGATTGGCACGCCGAGCGCGACGGTGCAAACGCGGCTACCCATAGCCTCGCGCCCAGTCAGCGCAACCGGATACAAGACGATCTTCAGCTTCAACGGATCGGGTGGCGCCAAACCATACGGCAACTTGTTGGTTTACAACGGAGCGCTTTACGGCACGACCGCAGATGGCGGCGCCAATGGTGACGGAACCGTCTTCAAGCTCACAACTTCCGGCAAGGAAACCGTGCTGTATAGCTTCAGGGGCGGGGCCGATGGCATGACGCCTGAAGGCGGCCTCGCCGAACTCAACGGCAAGCTTTACGGCACGACGTACGAAGGCGGCGCTTCAAGCTGCGAGTTTAGCGGTCATGGCTGTGGAATTGTTTTTGAGATTAGTACCTCGGGCAAAGAGCGCGTGCTGCATGCCTTTACGGGCGGAGTAGGCGGGAACGTTGATGGCAGCTTCCCCGGTTATGGAAGTCTGCAAGTTCTTAATGGCACGCTGTACGGCATGACAGGACTCGGCGGCGAGTGGGGACATGGCACCGTTTTTGGAATCACCCCATCCGGCAAAGAAACCTTGAGCTACAGCTTCGGCTATGGGCGCGAGCGTCATAAGGGTCAAGACGGTGCGATTCCGCTGTTCGGCCTGACCGCCGTCCACGGTGTACTCTTCGGAATGACGCAATACGGCGGCGGATTTCGTTACGGTAGGGACGGATCGTGCGGCGGCTTCGGCTGCGGAACGATCTTCAAGCTCTCGACATCGGGGAGAGAGTTGTCGCTACATCGCTTCAAGGGAGCGCCCCAGGGCGAAAACCCGGTCGCTAACGTACTCTATGTGAGAGGTAAATTGTACGGTGTAACGGGAGATGGGGGCACGTATGGTGGTGGAACAGCGTTTGCTACGGGGACCTCGCTCAGGAAGGCTGTAACGTTCCATTCCTTCCAAGGCGCTCCCGACGGAGATGTCCCGTCTGGAGTTTTGGTTTCCTCCAATGGCGTCCTGTACGGAACGACGGAGGGCGGCGGCAGTCCCGAATGCACCTGTGGAACGATTTATGCATTTACTAGCTCTGGCACGGAGAACATCTTGCATGACTTTGGAAGCGCAAGCGGTGACGGGTCGGACCCTGTTGGCGGCTTGATCGAACTGGACGGCGTGCTTTACGGCACGACGACTAATGGCGGCGCTGACGGCTACGGCACCGTCTTCGCACTAAAGGAACCGGGCAAACGATGAGTCTGGTTCAGGGCCGTCTCGCACTTCGACCGTCATACCGTTGTAGCGCGCTAGGGATCGGCGCCGCCGCGGCATTGCTGGCAGGGTGCGGTGTCGGAAGCTTAACGGATACGTTTAGCAATCCAGCTGGCGAATGTCTTGACGTCAAAGGTAACGTTTTGACCCGAGCAAGGGGGCGTCTGACGGCAAGAGAGAAGCTGCTTAAATGAATATTCGTCGCGGTTCTTTGTTGGCATCCGTCGCCGCTGCCCTGGCGCTGGCCCTTATTGTGCCTGCCCCTGCGAAACCGGCGTCGGGCTTCCTCGGGCTGGTGCTCATGAGCATGCGGAATCTCTCCGATTCCCAGTTTGCAAGCCTCGTGCACTGGGCGCGCGCCGGCGCTCCTCCGCCGAAGCTCGGCGACCCGGCGTACAGCGTCGAGTTTGATATTCTTCGCACCCTCGACGAGCCCGACCGGCACGCCATGCTGGTGTTTCTGCGGGGCGGCGGCCGCTCCGCGCTGTACGCGCGTGGCGCGACCGACGCAAACATCGGAAGCCGCAAGCCGGTGAATGTTGCGCCGGCGACGCCCGCACCGACTCCGACGCCGAATCCCTATCGTTCGCTCGAGTTCGGAAGCCCCACGATCGGTGGCGCTCCCGCTGGGAACATCGTCATATTTGGCGGCTGGGCTGCCGTCAAACGCGACGGGCGCGGCGCCCGCGCGTGCATCTCATTCAAGAACACCGACTCCCGCACGGCAACGCGGGTACTCTTCCAATTTCCGATCTCAGACGACGCTGGTGCTGCACTCGCGCAGCTGGAGCTCGATCGTCGCGGCACCTTTTCGCCGGGCATCGACATCCACGGTTGGCCGAGCATGGCAGGTTGGCAAAGTAGCCAGAACCGCGGCTATGACGAGAACTGCACCGGTGTCAGCAGCGGCGTTCCCGCACTTCCGCTCTTGGCCGCGCGCTTTGCTACGTACCGGATTCTGCGCGTCGAGTATGCTGACGGAACCTTCTGGACGCCGCCGGCAGCGGAAGCCCCATCGCCTTGATCCTCTTACGCGCGCGGATTGAACGAGTCGCTATCGCGTCGTTAGCCTTCGCGTTTGCGCTCGCCGCCGAGTTTACGCCGGCTCCGTCGTTGGCTGCATGTGAAACACTTCAGCGCTGGTTTGCCGGGCAGCCAGGGTCGCAGCTGGTCTTGAGCTCGACGAACGACTTTTACAAGAGCTCCGTGCGACCGCGAAAGCCGGATACGATACTCGAATACTCGGCATTCCCGGTTTCGCACGATGGAGCCTCATGGTACAAGGCTATGAAGCACTATCGTAATAACTTTGGGAACGGCCGTTGCTTATCCGGCTTCTACGACTCGGCCCTCAAGCTTGCGGCGATCTACTCTCAGTACGGCACCGCGTCGGATCTCACGGTCACGACGGTTTCCGGCGCACCCCCTGAACTGCCGAGCCATGCGGCGCCGGGCCGGACGCGCAACGGAGTGCGTTTTGGAATGACCCCTACCCAGGTCACGACAATTGACGGGCCGGGCACCCTTTACTCTCACGGGCGTTACCAACGACTTACGTACAATCAAGGCTTCAAGACGCCGTCAGGCGTCGACGTCATCGCCTACTTGGGCTTCCTATTCTTCGACGGCAGGCTCGTAGCCATGAACGTTGGCGGTGGTGTGTGAGGCTGGCAAGCTGCGTGGCGGCTGCAATGATAGCGGGATGCGCATGCCGATCGTAGCGTGACCGTCAGCCTCGCTCGCTAGAAGTTTAGCGACGGAGTGCCAAAAAGGGCAAAGATGAGAAGTCGAGCGCTGACGCTAAGCACCGCAAGAGGTCGGTTCGAACTTTTCGCGCCCGTATCCGAAAATAGGAGTTGTAAAGTGATTCGTCTTGGTGATCATGTTGTCGTGAGGGGCGAAGATGAAGAAGCGGTCGTCACCGCCGTCCATCCCGACTCACAAGTGGAAGTCGAATTTCTCCAGGCGTCCGACGGTGGATCCCGGCGAAGGCGCTATGCCGCCGAGGCGCTCGAGAAGATTTCGCGCTAAGTCTGCTATAAAACGCGGTAGATCTGGCCGGTTTGCGCGCCTTCGATGCTCTTCGAGTAGGCCAGCGCGACGCGCCGAGCCGGCACCGGCTCGAATCCGCGAAAGTACGGTCCGTAGGCGTCAATGGATTCCTCGAGCAACGTCGGGCTCACAAGGTTGATGCGGTGGACTGGCAACTCGATTGCCGCGGCGCGCACGAAACTCTCCAGCGCGCCGTTGACCATCGAGGCGGAGGCTCCCAGGCGAATCGGGTCGTGCGAAAGCACGCCGCCGATCAGCGTGAACGAGCCGCCCGGAACGACGACGCTGCGACCGCCAAGTACGAGAGTGACTTGTCCCATCAGCTTGTCGCGCAGTCCGATGTCAAACTCCGCGGGCGTCATCGCGTCGAGCGGACCAAAGTGAACGTTGCCTGCCGCGCACGCAACCGCATCGAGACTGCCGGCCCTTGCATACATCTCGCGCACGCTGGCAGCGTTGGCGATGTCGACACGAACCTCGCCGCTCGAACGGCCGGCCGTTACGATTTCGTGCCGTTGCGAAAGCTCGGCAGCGACTGCCTTTCCGATGGTGCCACCCGCGCCGACTATCAATATTCTCATGATCCCTTGAAGGCTCATTACTCCGCTATTACTTGGTCCCGGTCCTCCTCGCCCATCGCCGAAGAATGTTGTCCAAGGCGTTGCCGTCAGGCTGGGAATCTCTAGGCCAACACGCGAATCCCTTTGCGGCGATTCGTTCGTGCAACAACAGTAAGCAGATGAATGTTCCAATAATTCAGCGCTCGGCGCTCTCACGTGGCGGCTTCATCTCCTCGGCGGCCGGCGCAATGGCAGCAGTGCCGCTGCGTGGTTTCGCGCAAGCGCAATCCGCACCGCCGCTCGCGCGGGTTGAAGTCGACCCGGCACGCATTATTCGTACGGTCGTCGGCTTACGGCCCTTTCGCCCGCACGGATTCGTGCTGCGCGCGGAGGCGTTCGGCAGCAAGACGATCGTTCACAACTACGGCCATGGCGGCGGCGGCTTTAGCCTCTCGTGGGGTTGTGCGACCCTTGCGGCCGACTTGCTGTCTGCGCGTTCTCCGGCTCGCGCTGCCGTGATCGGCTGCGGCGTGATCGGCCTCTCAACGGCGCGCGTTCTTCAGGATCGCGGTTGGGAGGTCACGATCTACGCTTCGAACGTGCCGCCGAACACGACGTCCAACATCGCGGGCGCTCAATGGACCCCCACCGTTGTCTTCGCCGCGCAAGATGCGACCGGCGAGTTCCTTGAAACCTTTCGGCGCGCGGCCGCGATTGCCAATCGCGCCTTTCAACTGATGGCCGGCCCCACGTACGGCGTGATCTGGATCGACAACTACGACCTCAAGCGTTCGTCTTCGGACCGCGGCGAGCTCGACTATGCCGCCTCGGCAGGCATCGAGAACCTCTATCAGGATATCAAAACGATCGAGCCCGCCTCCACGCCGTTTGCCGTCCCGTTGGTGCGCCGCTTCACGACGATGCTGATCGAGCCGAACACCTATCTCCCGGCCGTTATGCGCGACTTTCTCCTTCGCGGCGGGAAGATCGAAGTGCGGACGTTTGCGTCGCTACCCCAGATGCACGACCTCGCCGAACCCGTCGTCTTTAACTGCACCGGCCTCGGCGCGCGCACCCTCTGTAACGACGACGAATTGATTCCGATACGCGGGCAACTAACGGTGCTCGAGCCGCAGGCCGATGTGGATTACATCTATCTCGCCAGCGGGATCTACATGTTTCCGCGCAACGACGGCATCGTGTTGGGCGGAACGTTCGATCGCGGAAACTGGTCGCTCGCGGTTGACGACGCGCAGCAAGCGCGCATTCTCTCCGAGCACGCCGCGATCTATCGTTCCTGAGCGTCGTTACCCGGGGACGTCGCCGATCGCGCCGATGAAGAGCACCGCGTCCGTCTTATCGTCTCGGATGATGCAGAAGAACGGATGGTCCACTTTGACGACGATCGGAACGGTGGGATCGTACCTGGCCGTGGCCGTCATCACGACGGCGGTCGCGGCGGTGGCGGTCGTCCCTGCTTCGTCGACGTCGAGCGTGGTTTTATGAATCACGTTGCTGATCCTCAGCGATGTCTCGCTCATTCCGCTAAAATCTGCGCCGTCGGAGAAAGCCACTCCCAGACCGAGATTCGTCAGCGGCGAAACGAGGTCGGTTTGGTAAGCGAGGTGCAGTTTGGGAAGGTGCAGGTTCACGCGCCGCGGCGTCGCATGGGCGAGCGCCGTTGCAAACGCATCTCCCAGCCTGCTCTCCATCGTTAGCCCGGTGCCCTGCTTCGGAAGCACGACGTACATCGCGAAGCGACCTCCGCGATAGCCTAGCCGCACGACTTCGAATCCGGCCCCCGCGTAGTACGGGAACGTTTCGGTCTGGTTCATGAAGGGGACGCTCGTCGTTGCGGTCGCACCCATGAAGTTCGCGGGCCCGGTCAGCGAAGGCGTAAACGCCTCCTCCCACAGCGCTTTAAAGTAGATCGCGTTGGTCACGATCGCTTCGGCGCCGCTCAGGCTGTTGAGGATCGTCGGGATGTGCCCTTTGGTGCGTTGGTTGACCCACGAATTGATCGTGCGCAGCGCGTCGGGGCTGCCGAAGTCGAGCGACGACACGTCGGCGCCGAACGCGGCGTTCGCTTTCTCGACGAACGCCGGTTTGAGTGAAAGCCCTTGGCGAATCCAGAGGGCATTTGCAAGCTCGAGGGCGAGATCCGTGCCGGTCTGCGGGAGTCCGGCTCGCAGGTTCTGCGACGCGCAGGCAAACTCCGAAGCGTCGACCGGCGGTACGACCGAACTCTTAACGAATGCTTTGGCCGTTGCGCCACGAGCGCCGAGATAGACGACGCCGAGCGCCTGCGCGATGCTAAACGGCGAGATGAAAGCGTCCTTCCCGCTCACGGCATGCAGCAGCGAGAACCCGAGAGCGTTCTGCGCTTGGACCACTCGCGTCTGCGTCATTGGCGGCACCTCCGAGCTGCACTTTGATGGAACGGCTGCGCTCGCAGAGCAGCCGCCGGCGAGAAGCGCAAAAGCGAGGGCGAAACCCGCCGCAACTACGCTACGCATAGCTTCTCAGCTCGATCTTGTTGTCGTCTGGATCCGAAATGTAGATCGACCTCCCGTCGCCGCGCGCCCCGAAGACTTTGACCGGGCCCTCGTCGATCGCGGCATTCATCGCCCCGGCGCGGGCGACGATCTCGTCGATGTCGCCGTCGACGACCAGACAGAAATGATTCAAGTTCGCGGCGGCCCGCGGCGCCGCGCTCGGTCGCATCTTGGGCGCAAAAAGGTCGATGATCGTGCCCGAATTGATGCGTAGGGATGGGAACTTCACTTCCCCGCGACGATACTCATCGAGCCGGACCGGCTCGAGCCCCAAACCGTCCACGTAAAAGGCCAGTGACCTATCGACGTCGGACACGTTGAGGACGATGTGGTCGAGGGAGATAATCTTGAACGTCAACCAGCGGAGGTTTCATGTGCCGTAACATCAAGACCTTGTACAACTTCGCGCCCCCGGCAACCGAACAAGAGGTCCGGGCGTCGGC
Source organism: Candidatus Cybelea sp. (assembly GCA_049517595.1). Taxonomy (GTDB): domain Bacteria; phylum Vulcanimicrobiota; class Vulcanimicrobiia; order Vulcanimicrobiales; family Vulcanimicrobiaceae; genus Cybelea. The sequence goes on from JBEKRW010000006.1 coordinate 10,042, forward strand.
GCTGCAGTTCGTGCGAAAACTCAGCGGCTTTAATCGTCCGTCGAAGGCAAACGAGGCGGCCTTCGAGCTCGCAGTCGATCGGGTAACCGGCGCGGCGAGCGAGCTGCTCGACGCGCTGATCACGCAGGCACCGCCGCGCGACCGCGACGTCGAGGCGGCAAAGGCACGAGAACGCGCAAAGATTCGCTACGGGCAGGTGGCAAGCGATCCGCGCTAGCATACGAGCGGTCGGCGCCCTCCTTGCGGTGGCGCTTGCGTGCGCCGGGTGCTCGCGCGCCGGCGGTCCGGCCAGATATGCGACGCCGCACGAACTGCGCATCGCCGACCAAGACGACCCATCCTCGCTCGACCCGCTGTTGGCCCACGACCAGGCCACTATTGGCTTCGACTTGCTCTTCGTTCAAACGCTCGTCGGCGTCGATGCCCGCAATCGCCTCTTCCCCGTTCTGATAAACCGCATCCCGACCCGAGCGAACGGTGATATCTCGCCGGACGGAAGAACGATCGTCTATCACCTGCGCCGCGGAGTCCGTTTTGCCGACGGTAAGCCGCTGACCTCAGCCGACGTCGCCTTTACGTTCGCCGCGATCGTGGATCCGCGAAACCCAGTACTTAGTGAAGATTCGTATCGCCGCGTCAGGTCGCTGAGCACGCCCGATCCCTACACCGTCGTCGTACGCTTGCGCGCTCCGTGGAACGCAGCCGTTCGAGAACTCTTCGCGCAATCGGACTTCGCCTTCGGCATTCTTCCCAAGCACGCTTTTCCCGGCACCAAGTTGCAAGGCGCAGCTTGGGAAGATCGCGCCTTCGGCACGGGGCCTTTCCGCGTAACGCAGTGGCGCCGCGGCGATCGCATCGTGCTCGAACCCAATCCATACTTCTCGCCGCGGCCGAAGCTTACGCGCCTCGAGCTGGACATGATTCCCGATTTCAACGCGGCCTTGGTTGCGTTGCGCTCTGGAGGGATCGATCTCGCTCGAGTTTTACCGCCGCAGGCTTCCGAGGCGGCGTCGCTCCCGGGAATGCGGACCGCGGCGACACCCATCAACGGCGTGGATATGCTCGAGTTGCAGAATGCTGCCGCACCGACCGGCGATGTGCGAGTTCGGCGGGCAATTGCGCAAGCGCTCGACGTTGCGCAGATCGAACGGCTGTTCCATGGGCTCTATCCCCGAGCTGCAACCTTTTTGCCGCCGGTCTTTGCCTGGCACGATCGCGATCTCGCGCCGGTCGTTCACGACGAGGCGGCGGCGAGCGCAAATCTCGACGCCGCAGGATGGCGCCTCGAACGCGGCGTGCGCATGAAGAACGGGATGCCGCTTCAAGTGCTCTTCGTAATGCAGAGCGGCGGTGACGCCGCCGTCGCGGCCGTCGTCCAGCGTGAGTTGGCAACCGTAGGAATCGACGTGCCGATCAAGACGTTCCCTACCACGGATTTTAACGCTCCCGCCGGCCCAATTCGCAGCGGCCGGTTCAACATGGCGTTGGTAGGGTGGATCGGCGGCGCGGACCCGGAGCAAAGCGTCGTCTTCGCGTGCGCTCAAATCCATGAAGCCGACAATATCTCGCGCTTCTGCGACCACGGCTTCGAGGAGGCCTTCGGGGATCAAGCCGTTACCTCCGATCCACGCAGGCGGGCTGCCGACTTTCAAGCGTTGCAGCGAATCGTCTACGATCGGGTGCCGGTGGTGCCGCTGGATTACCTCAGATATTTTGACGTGATGAATTTACGCGTCACCGGCTTCGCGCGAAACATGCTTGGGTTTCCGGTGGGCGCAGAGCGCTGGGACGCTAAGTAGCCTTAGGTACCCTCGTCGGCGCCTGCGTGAAGCACGAACTTGACGATCACGCGGTTGAGCGTCGCGCCCGAGGCCGGGCTTCCGAAGTTGACGTACAGCTCGTCGCCCGCCGGGAATCGCTGGTGGTACGCGAGCGCGAGGTTGTTACCGACCTGGTACGAGGTTGCGAAGCCGCCCAGGCCGTTGATATCGCGCAGCTCGAGGCTAAAACTGCTTTCGTTGCTGACGTTGTAGCCCAGCGAAACGCGCCGCAGCCACTGCGAGTCCAGCTCGCCGTTGGCAAACGCGCGCTCGTAGGTTCCGTCGTACTCCAATCCCAGGCTGAAGCGTTTCCCGAGCGGCCGGCTGGTGACCAGCGTGAACAGATGCACGTAGTCGTCGCCGAACGGCCCCCATTGGTAGCTCGCGTCAACGGGTGACGGCGTGCCGTCGCGATAGCCGATAGGAATCTGGTAGAGATTGAACGGCTGCGTGATGCCGTCGATATAACAGGGGTAGCCGGTAAAGCTCGACTGGTAGACGATCGGACCAGTGCAGCCCGGTCCGGCCGGAATGTCGTACGAGCGCAGTTGCCCGACCGCTTCGCCGAGGCCGTCGAGCGAGAAGAGATTCTTAAACGTCGCGTTGACGAAGAACTGCGTGTCGGCCTGGTGCACCGCACCCGAGTCGTCGAGAAACCGGTCCGCCGCGAAGAAGAGCGAGTAGTTCTTGATCGCCGGCGATGCACCGGTGAGGTCCGTATAGAACTGCGGGCCGCGGATGTCGGAGTTCGCGCTGTATCCGTCGATCGGATTGTAGTTCGGGGAAACGTCGAGATAGCCGCCGCTGACCTCGAAATCGCCCTTATGGCGATCGACGAAGAACTCCGTGAGATCGGCGTTGCCCTGCGGCACCCACGAGCCGTCCTCGAACGCGTGATCGAAGTAGTAGATCATGCCGTTGGAGTAATCGCGCGCTTCGGCGCCGGCTTCGATCGTATCGTCGGTGCCGGCGATGCTATGATTGGCGAAGACGCCGTCGCTCCAATAGATGAACGACCCGTTGGGCAGCGCATGCTCGTAACCAAATGCCTGATCGCTGAACGTGTTGTTCGTCGTTTCGTCGTATCCGTGAAAGGTCAGCAGGCCGAAGCTTTGATCGCCGAACGTCCCCTCCACCTTGCCGCCGCTGTCGAACGGCCCGACCGATGGCGAATAAAATGCGAGGTAGGGAGCGTTGACGTTTGTGCCCGTCGGCGTGCGCGGGCCGGAGTTGGCATTGATGAAGGCGGCGCCTTGTGAGAAGAACGGCCGGTACTCGAGGAGCTGCCGCTGGAACTCTTGCGGCTCGATCGTCTGTTGATCGATTTCGACGTTGGAAAAATCGGGATTGAGCGTTCCGACAAAACGGATCGTCGGCGTCAGCGGATAGCTGACGTCGCCGCCAAACGAGCGCACGTTCTCGGGTAAAAACTGCCCGTTGGCTTGCTGAAAGAGATTGCGATCCTCGCCGATGCTGGCCAAGCCGTAGATGTCGGCGCGCGGCTTAGGCGCGGCGGCGGCCGAAGCGGCAATGTCGAAGTTGCCGCCGGCCCAAAAGCGCGTGTCGTTTTGGAATGTCGGCCAGGTGCCGCTGGGCGAGTCGCCCATGATCGGGTTCCACGCCCAGACGAGGTGCTCGCCGCGCGCCGCTATCTGACGGACGAACTGCAGCCGCCACGTTTGTTTGCCGCCGTGTGCCACGCGCAGGACGTCGAGTGGAATGATCAGGACCGCACTCCACGTACCGTCGGCGACTTTCCCCGCGGCGTTCCAGCGCGGGCGAAAGCGCACGTTCTCGTTGGCCTGCTCGTACCGGATCCCCCGAGGCGTGGCTTCAAAATAATAGGCTTGGCTGCCGCCGCCGCCGTTGAGCAGGCCGATGCCGACAAAGTCGTCGGTTCCAAAGCCCACGTCGTTCGTCGTCTGCGTCGCCACGACCGGAACGCCCGCCTGATCGGCCTTGAATCCGACGTAGAGGTTCTTGTCGTCGTACAAAAGGTAGGCCGTCGTCGCATCCTTGGCCGGCGCGCGCGTCGTTACGTTCTGCCAGGGCCCCGTGCCGTCGGGGACCTTGCCGGCGGCCCACGCGGGGTCGGCGAGGCTCGCGTCGAGGGCCAGTGGATGCGGAGCCCGCGCGACGGTGAACGAGAAGCTTTGGGGTACCGCGGCGCGCGCGAAACCGCACGTCAGCCCGAGCGCAAACGTGAAGCAGAGGCCGAAGCGAACTCCGTAGTACACTTGCCGCTTCTACAGGCCCACGCCGCCAATAGTTTCGCCCACCTGCGTCATGGGACTCCACCCACGCGCACCGAAGGAGCGCCTGCATGAGAAACGCTGATTCGTGCAGCCGCACTTCGGTTGGTGCCATCGTCTTCGTAGCCGCGCTTGTCTTTCCGAATCCATCGCCGGCCGCAACCGGCCCGCTCGCCGGTAAGATGGACGCGTTCAACTACTTCATTGGTGGAGCTTGGAAATGCACCACGAAGGCTCCGGCTGTGGGCAAGCTTCCGGCTAGCACGCGGCAGGGGGCGAACGTCTTTAGTGTAGCGCCCGGTAATACGCTCCACTCCCGGGTATCGGCTCCCGGCTACTCTCGCGATCGCTACTACGGTTACAACGATCGCTCGAAACTGTACTGGTCGGCGTCGGTGGATAACCAGGGCTCGTACGGCTACGCCACCTCCGCCGACGGCGCGACGTACACCGCGAGTTCTTTTGTTGGCGGCATGAGCGGGAGTATCAAACTTCGTAATGCGATCGCGAAGGTAAACTCGAACGAGTTCACCTCTGAAGAGGTGTTGCTCGGCGGCCCGAAGATGGTAGTCGACACCGTCTGCACGCGATAGCGCCGTGTCGCCGGCCGTCACGCTGTTGGTCGCCGCCCTCATGCGCGACAAGGCTGTCGCGGGCTGCGCTCGCGACTCCGGAAAAACACCCCAGGCGTACGTCGCAAGCGCGTTCGAGTTGAGTAACCTAACGCTTCACACCGGGGAGCGCATGACCGTCGCCGTCGCTACCGATCCGTGCATGGCGCTCGGGCAATCGACGCGCATTATGATCTTCGAGCGCCTACCGGCCAGCTATCGGCGCGTGCTCGCCGACGTAACGGTCCCCGGCTTGCAGAGCGTCAGCACCGACGGCACCGCCACGCTGCCGACGCACGACTCGATGGAGGTGATGTTCGAGGCAACGTACGTCTGGAACGGCACCGCGTACGTATTCTCCGGACCGCGCTCGCATCGGTACGACGTTGCGCTGGGCGAGCGCAGGCCGGCTGAAGTCCCCGTCGCGTTCGCGCCGGGCGCCCACGCCACAACGCTCTCCGGCAACGTCACGTACAACTTCGGTGACGAGTACCTCTTTAACGCTCGCACCGGGCAAAAGCTCACGATCGCTCTGACAAAGTGGGACGCTCGCCGCGCGAGCCTATCGCTCTACTACAGAGACAGCACCTCCGCCATCGCCGAGATTCGTACGACCGCTGGATGGAGCGGCACCCTGCCAAAAACCGGAACGTACCACCTTTTCATTGATGGAACCGACGAATCCGACGATACCCGGCGCTCGCCGTACGCGATTCGGCTCGCAATCTATTGATTACCGAACCAGAAATCCGAATCCGGCTGTTCGGTCACGTGGCGGTGGACGTGGACGGCGAACCCTTTCGGCTCGCAACGCCGCGAAAGACGCTGCCGCTTCTCGCCTATCTGCTGCTCAATCGCGACGCTCCCGTCGCGCGTGAATTCCTCGCGTACGTGATGTGGCCCGACGATGAGGAAGAGCCGGCGCGCACCAAGTTGCGGTCGAGTCTTTTCGACTTGGGCCGCGTTTTGCCGCAGCTTCCCGAGAAAGCCCTGAACCTCGACGGCGATAACGTGAGCCTGCGTCCGAATCTGCGCTTGTGGCTGGACGTCGAAGAGTTCGACCGGCTCGTCGCCGATTCGCAGCGGATGGAAGAAGCGGTCGAACTCTATCGCGGCGACTTGGTGACTGCCGTGTATGACGAATGGATCTTTCCCGAGCGCGAGCGTCGCCGCAACGCCTATCTCGCAGCGCTGATGCAGCTCGTCTCGCAAGCCCGCCGTCAACGCGATTTCGTCCGTGGAATAGCGAGGGCGCAGCAAATCCTGGCGATCGATCCGTGGCGCGAAGACGTCGTGCGCCAAGTGATGGCGCAACGCTCCGAGTCGGGCGACCGCGCGGGCGCGCTGGCCGAGTACGAGCGCTTCGCGCAGTTGCTCCGCCTCGAGCTCAACGTTCAACCGATGGCCGAAACGCTGGCGCTGCGCGAGACGATCGCGCGCGGCGAGGCGACGCAACCCGACGCACCGTTCGAGGCCGTCGCCTCCTCATTGCAGGACCGTTCGGCCATCCTTCCATTCGTCGGTCGTCACACCGAGATGGGGCAACTCCTGGAGACGTGGAGCCGGGCCGCTCGCGGTCGCGGCGCGTGCGTGTTCGTTGGCGGGGAACCCGGCGTCGGAAAGTCGCGCATCATCCTCGAGTTCGCACACGCCGTCGAAGAGAGCGGCGGACGGGTCCTCGTCGGTGCGACCGGCTCGCCGGAGGCGACGCCCTACGAAAGTGTCGTCGACGCACTGCGCTCCGCCCTGCCGCTGGTTGCCTCGCTGAAGGGTGACATCTCGCTCTCCGCCGTTGCGGAGTTATTGCCGGAGATCCGAGTGCGTCTGCCGGCGTTGCCGCAGCTGCCGCACATTGACGCCGAGAGCGAGCGCATCAGGTTGTTCGAATCGCTCGTCCGCTGCCTGGCCGGCCTCGCAAAGCCACGCCCGCTACTGCTCGTGCTCGAAGATCTGCATTGGGCGCAACCGGCGTCAATTGCATTGCTTCAGTTTCTGCTGCGCAGAATCTCGGGCATGCCCGTGATGATCGTCGTGACGTATCGCGACAACGAAACGCCACGCCCGCATCCGCTCCACCGGGTGCGAATCGAGGCGCGCGCCGCGGGCTGCGCGCAAAGCCTGTCGTTGCGAACCCTGTCGCTCGACGATCTGCAAGAGTTGACGGAAGCTTTGCGCGAGATCCCGGATCTCGCCGCAGCCAGGTTGCTGGCCGTTTCCGATGGGAACCCGCTCTTTCTAACGCAGTTTATCGAGGATCTTCGTAAGGGCGGCCACGCGGCGGCGCCCGCGAGCCTGCAGGCGCTGGTGGCTGGGCGCATCGCTTTGCTCTCTCCGGATGCCCACTCCGCTGCCGAAATCGCCGCGTGCATCGGCGTCAGGTTTTCGCACGACGCGCTTCGCGACGTCAGCGGCTGGGACGAAGCCGCGCTCGGAAATGCGCTCGACGAACTTTTCGATCGCCGCATCGTGCGTGAATCCAGCGGGCGCGGACTCTTTGAGTACTCGTTCTCGCATCAGATCGTGCACGAGGCGATTGCCGCTGCGGTGCCCCCCGATCGCGCGACCGTGCGCCATCGCCGAGTGGCGCGCGTCTTCGAAGAGCTCTATGCGGATCGCGCCTCCGAGCTTTCGGCGACGATCGCCCGCCATTACGACCTTGCCGGCGACGGCACAAACGCAGCGCGCTGCTATCTCACCGCGCTCCGGCGATCGATCGGCTTGGGGGCCTTGGACGAAGCGCAGTCGATGGCCGACCGCGCCCTGACGGTTTCGGACGACCCCCGCGTGCGGGCCGATATTCTGCTCGAAAACGAAACGATCGCATCGCGCCGTGCGAACCGGGCCGCGCAAGAGTCGGCGCTTGCCGCACTGCAGACCCTCGCGGAGAGCCTCAGCGATCCGGAGCTGCAGCGCATCATCCTCTCCCGCCGGATCGAGTTCGCACTCAATGCCAACGATACGGCAACTCTGGAAACCGCAATTCGCGAACTCAAAGCGTGCACGCCCCACGACGATGCGCGTTGGACCGGCAAGCTGCATATCGCCGATGCCAAGCTTGCGTTCTTACTCGGCCGGCTTGCCGAGTCGAACGCGGCGGCCCAAGCGGCCCTCGAGTGCGCGCGCACGGCGGGCGACGATGCGGCCGTGGCCGAGGCGTTGTGCTCGCTGGCGACCGTCGAAGCCCACCGCGGCAATCTCTCGGAAGCCGATGCGTTGTTCGACGAAGCCGCGCGCGCCGCGACGCACGATCCCGTGCTGGAAGATCTCTCGCTATCGAGCGCCTTTCAGATTGCCTACAACCGGCGCGACGTCGAGCGCTGCCTATCGGTCGGGCAACGCTGGCTCGATCTTGCCGAAGCGTTGGGCGACCGCCGTGCCGAGGCTCGGGCGCACAGCCATCTGGGGATTGCGCTGAGTTCGGCGGGCGTACAATACGCGCAAGCGCGCGAGCATCTCGCGTCGGCGGTGCGCTTCTTCACCGAGGTCGGCGATGTAAACGGAACGGCCGCCCAGCTCTTAAACCAAGCCGTTATCGAAACGCGATTGGGGTTTTTCGATAAGGCGGTTGCGGCGACGGAGAAGGCCGTTGCGCTGTTCGAAAGCCTTAACGAGGGTCGCGGACGTGCCATCGGCCTGGGAAACCTCGGGTTGTTTCGTGCGTACACCACAAACGTCGTTGGCGCTCAGGCGGCCGCGCGCGAAGCCGTCGAGCTCGCGCGGGAACTGGAGTTCGGCGTGATCGAGGCTTCCGCGCTGGAGAATCTCGCGTTTGCCGACGCAGCCGCCGGCAACCTAGCCGAGGCCGTCGCCCATGCCGAAGCGGCGCTGGAGGTTCGCGCGCGCTCGCAGTCCGAAGCCTGGGCGAGCCGGACGCTCGCCGACCTCTCCGTATGGCACGCCGCGAGCGGCAATTTGGCCGCCGCGCGCGACTACGTGCGACGCCTGCTGGCCGATGAGAAGAGCATTTCCATCAGCGCCGAGCCGGAGTACTGCTATTGGGCCGCCGCTCAGATTTTTCACCTCGAAGGCAAAACGGCGGAGGCGTCGCGCGCACTCGCCCGCGCGCGAGCGATGATAACGGCAACGGCTGACGGCCTCGATCCGGCGGATCGCGCGAGCTTCGAGGCGATCCCGTGGCATTCCGACGTGGCGGCCGCCGCGCGAGGAGCCTGGCCCGACCCTCCACGCTAAGAGCCCGCGCCGAACGCTTTGGAACGTCTGTCGCGCTAGATTGAGCGTATGGACGCATCTCGGGAAGAGCACGTGTTCGTGCTTCGCATTTGGAAAGAGGCTCCGCCGTCGAAGGCCGGCTGGCGCGCTACGATTACGGACCTCAAGTCGGGCTGTAAGGTCGCCGCTACCGAGCTTCGCGACATCGCCGATTTCGTTCGGCTGCGCATCTCGCCGTCCCAGGACGGCCCCCCCTAAACGCCTCGAACGCTTTCGAACGCTCCGGCCGCTAGAGTCAGCTCATAACAACTGCGGCCGCAACCCGGTCGCTTCTACAAAGGGAAAACAACACATGATGAATCGACTGATGATGCTCGCGGCCTGCGCAGTGCTTGCCACGACCGGCATCGCCTCCGCCACGACCCGTTACGCAACGCCGTCCTACGGCGTAGCCCAGCCCGACACGGCGAAAGTAAAGGTCATCGCCGGCGTCGTAAACGGCAATGGTACTTTCTATGGCTCGGGATTTCAGGTCTCCCATCCGTCAACCGGCGAGTACGTGATCACGATCAACAGCGGCGTCTTCAAGGCGTGCCCGGTTATCAACGTCACGCCCGCGGGCGGTAACAGCTCGCCGCCGCTGGCGAACTTGTACAGCTACGGCTGCGGAGCAAGCGGCGTTTCGATGACGATCTTAATCGTCGGCTCGACGAACGGCAGCCTCGAAGATAACGCCTTTCACTTCACGGCAATCCAGCCATAGATTCGGCTTCTCCGCATCTCGAAGCCGGAAACAAAGGCCCTGCCGCACACCAGCTCCTCGGTGTGCATCAGGGCCCTTCGCTTATTGGCTCAAGCGCAGTTGCAACGTCGTTTCGGTGCTTCGCGACGTTGCCGGATCTGTGACAGTGATTCTTACGCTTACTGCCTGTTGACCCGGCATCGTGCTCAAGCTTACGCTCAGCCTGAAGTTGCCGCGCGGGCCGGCATCGGTGCTTCCGTTGAATTGGCCGGTGAACGACGGCGTCGCTCCGGCCGTCACTTTAATGTGACCGTTCGCCACCGTACTGCCTTGGATAACGAAAGTTCGCCCCACCGGAGTGTTTGGTGCCGGCTGGTTGATCGTGACGGTCAACGGTGGCTCGGCAGAGCGTTTCACCGAGAACGACCACGACCGGTCGAATGCCGAACCTCCGGCCGGACCGCGCCCGGTAACGCGTACGGTGTGCGAGCCGAAGTCCAGCGGCGCCGGCGGCTTATAGGAAAACCCGGTCGCCGATACGCCGCTGCGCGAGGTAATGTTGTTCCCGTCGAGCAGAACGCGCACGCTGCTTGCGTCGACCTCGCGCGTGAACTCCGCGGAGATCACGATGAAGCGGTCGTTTACGCTCGCGCCAGGCGCAGGCTGCTTCGCGCGCAGATCGATCGGGTTTACCGGCGTCGGCGGTTGTGTGCCGGCTACCGAGAACGACCAGGAGCGATCGAAAGCCTGACCATCGCCGCCCCGGCCTGCCACGCGAACGCGGTGCGAGCCGAAGTCGAGCGGCGCCGGCGGCTTGTACGAGAAGCCATTACCCGACATCGCCGTGCGCGAGGTGATGTTGTTATCGTCGAGCCAGACGCGAACCGACCCCGGCTCCGCGCGGTGCGTGAACTGGGCTGCGATCGTGACGAAGCGGTTTGCCACTCGCTCGCCGGGTGCCGGCTGCTGCCCGTACAGATTGACGATCGGCATCGGCGGCGGATTGGGCGGGCGCGGGGGCCGCGGCGGACGGATCGGCACGACTTCCCCCGATATCGTAATCGATACGACGCGCGTGGACGCGTCGTAACCGACGCCTGCACCTAACGACTGCGCGATGAAGCGCAGCGGCACGAATGTCGTCGCGCCGACGATGAATGGTGCGACGTCGATAACGGTGGGCTCGCCGCTAACCTCCGCTTGAGTCGAGCCGATTCGCAGCGAGACCGTCGTGCCGCCTTTGGTGGCATTGATCGTGCCGGCCGAGTAGACGACCGACGCGCCGAGGCGCTCGAAGATGCCGCGCAATGGGACGAGCACGCGGCCGGCGCGTACGATCGGCCCTGGGTTGAGGTACAGCGGCTGACCGTTGACGGTGACCGTCTGAGCCGGCGCGGCGGCCGGAAAGCCGGCG